>JAGQTW010000099.1 GCA_020438785.1 Mycobacterium sp.
TGATCTGGACGAAGTCGACGGTGTCGCCGAAACCCGGGGTCTGGAACAGGTCGCGGGCGTACGCCCACAGCACCGGCAGCTCGGCCAGTTTGGCGCGGTTGCACTTGAAGTGGCCGTGATAGACCGGGTCGAAGCGGGCCAGCGTGGTGAACAGTCGCACGTCGGCCTCGGTGATGGTGTCGCCCACCAGGTAGCGCCGGCCGGCCAACCGTTCGGAGAGCCAGTCCAGCGCGGCGAACAACCGGTCGTAGGCCCGCTCGTAGGCGCCCTGTGAGCCGGCGAAGCCGCAGCGATACACCCCGTTGTTGACCTCGGTGTAGATCCGCTGGGCCACCTCATCGATCTCGTCGCGCAGGTGCTCGGGATACAGCTGCGGCGCACCGTCGCGATGATGCGCCGCCCACTCGGTGGAGAAGTCGAGCGTCAGCTGGGCGAAGTCGTTGGTCACCACCTGGCCGGTGGGCACCTCGACGATGGCGGGCACGGTGATGCCCTTGGGGTAGTGCGGGTCGCGCTTGAAGTAGGCGTCCTGCAGGCGCGGGATCTTCAGCACCGGGTCCACGCCGCCCGGATCCAGGTCGAACGTCCAGCTGCGCTCGTCGTGAGTGGGTCCGCAGAAGCCGATGGACAGGACGTCCTCCAGGCCTAGCAGACGCCGCACGATGATCGCGCGGTTCGCCCACGGGCAGGCCCGCGCGACGATCAGCCGGTACCGGCCGGGCTCGACGGGATAGCCGTCCCGGCCGTCCGCGGTGACGCGGGTGGTGATGTAGTCGGTGTCGCGATCGAACTCGCCTGCGGCGGCCACGTAGGAACCCATGGACCCAAGTGTTCCCCGTCGGCGGCGGTGCAGACACTTAGGTGTCGAGCTCGCTGGCGACAGCGCGAACCACCTCGGAGACCCGGCGCGCCACCTTCTTGTCGGGGTAGCGGCCCTTGCGCAGCTCGGGCTGCACGGCGCTCTCCAGCAGGGTGATCATGTCCTCGACCATGCCGTGCAGCTCATCGGGCGAGTGCTTGTGTTCGGCGGCGGCCGCCTCCCGGCGGGTGCGGCTCAGGCTCGGCGGTGGGTCGATCAGCTTGACGCTGAGCGCCTGCGGCCCGCGCCGTCCCGAGGCCAGCCCGAACTCGACCCGCTGACCGGCCTTGAGACCCTCGACGCCCGCGGGCAGCGCGGAGGCACGCACGTAGACGTCCTCGCCTTCCTCCTGGGACAGGAAGCCGAAGCCCTTCTCGGCGTCGTACCACTTCACCTTGCCGGTCGGCACTGGTCTCACCTGCTTGTCTAACGGGTCCGTGACAACATGACGACGCGCCCCGCCTGTGCAGGACGCGTGAAGCGATCCTACTCGGACGACTACGGGCGAAGCACCCCCGATTGGTTCGGTAGGCTGGCCTAACCGCTGGAGGAGACATGCGCCTGATCCTGAACATCATCTGGCTGCTGTTCGGCGGCCTGTGGCTGGCGCTCGGCTATCTGGTGGCGGCGCTGATCTGTTTCGTCCTCATCATCACCATCCCGTTCGGCTTCGCCGCCCTGCGGATCGCGGCGTACGCGTTCTGGCCGTTCGGGCGCACCGTGGTCGACAAGCCCGGCACGCATCCCGGGGCGCTGATCGGCAACGTGATCTGGGTGCTGCTGTGCGGGATCTGGCTGGCCATCGGCCATGTGATCACCGCCGTGGCGATGGCCATCACGATCGTCGGCATTCCGCTCGCGCTGGCCAACCTCAAGCTCATCCCGGTCTCGCTGATGCCGTTGGGCAAGGACATCGTTCCGGTCGACAGCCCGGCCGACCGAACGCGGGTGCCGGTATGACGGTGACGTCGCTGGGGCTGCCCGCGGTGCGGCAGGACGCTGCGGCCCATCCGGACGGGATGCCGCTCGGCGGGCCGCTGGTCGACACCTTCGGCCGGGTCGCCGCCGATCTGCGGGTGTCGCTCACCGACCGCTGCAATCTGCGGTGTACCTACTGCATGCCGGCCGAAGGCCTGGACTGGCTGCCCGGCGACGACCTGCTGACCCTCGACGAGCTCACCCGATTGCTCACGGTGGCCGTCACCCGTCTCGGCATCACCAGCGTCCGCTTCACCGGCGGCGAGCCGCTGCTCTACCGCAGGCTCGAAGAGGTCGTCGCCGCCGCGGCGGCACTGCGTCCGCGTCCCGAGATCGCGCTGACCACCAACGGCGTGGGGCTGGCGCGCCGCGCGGCGGGGCTCGCCACGGCCGGGCTGGACCGGGTGAACGTCTCGCTGGACACCGTCGACCCCGAACGGTTCGCAGCCATCACCCGCCGGGACCGGCTCGACGAGGTGCTGGCGGGGCTGGCCGCCGCGGGCGCGGCGGGACTGGGACCGGTGAAGGTCAACGCGGTGCTGGACCCGGGCAGCGGCCTCGCCGATGCCGTCGAACTGCTTCGGTTCTGCCTGCGGTACGGCTACCAGCTGCGCATCATCGAGCAGATGCCGCTGGACGCCGGCCATCAGTGGCGTCGCGACGCGACGCTGCGCGCCGACGACATCCTCACCGCGTTGGGCGAGCACTTCACCCTCAGTGCCGATCCGGCGCCGCGGGGGTCGGCGCCGGCACAGCTGTGGCAGGTGGACGGCGGACCGGCCACCGTCGGCATCATCGCCTCGGTGTCGCACGCGTTCTGCGCGGCGTGCGACCGCACCCGGTTGACCGCGGACGGTCAGGTTCGCAGCTGCCTGTTCGCCACCGAGGAGACCGACCTGCGGGCGCTGCTGCGGGGCGGCGCCGACGACGATGCGCTGGCGACGGCGTGGCGCACCGCAATGTGGCGCAAGACCGCCGGGCACGGGATCAACGACCCGGACTTCATCCAGCCGCAACGACCGATGAGTGCGATCGGTGGCTGATCCGGTGGTGTCATCCGCCGGGCCCGAAGTGACGGTTCGGTTCTTTGCCGCGGCCCGGGCGGCGGCGGGTACGGACGCGGAGTCCGTGCCGTTGGAGGCGGGCACGACCCTCGCGGACATCGTGAATGAACTATGTTGCCGCAGTGACGAATTGGCACGCGTGTTACAAATGTGTTCATTCTTGTGCGACGGAATCGCGGTGCGCGATCGCGGAATCACGTTGAGCTCCGGCCAGATGGTGGATGTGTTACCCCCCTTTGCGGGCGGATGATCGTGATTTACGTCACATCACGATCAGGTCTCAAAGTGGCCCACGCGCACCAGGGCCTCTGACTTACCTGGGCGGACGTCCATCTTTCGTGGGCCTTTAGACCTCTTTTAAGATTTGCCAGTAAGGGAAACGCCGCGAAACCCAAAAGGTGACGGCGCTCTTCGATCCCGTTAGCGTCTCTGCGAGGTCCGCCTCCTCACCCGGGGTAGACCCTTTCCGCTCCTAGCGCCTAGCTCCATCCGTGGAGCGGAGAGACCAACGAGAAACCGTGGATGGAGGCGGGGGACCCAACCGGTCCACCGAATATCGGACCTGGAGCCGCACGCGGCTCCTAGGGGTGAAGCCGACGTCGTTTTCGTCGAGACGACCAGGCCGGGCAGCCTCTCCAGCCCGAACCCGACAGCTGACCTCGCAGGCGCGATGAAGAGAGGAATACCCCGAACTCATGAGTGGACGGCATCGCAAGCCCACCTCCTCGTCCGTCAGCGTCGCGAAGATCGCCGTCACCGGTGCCGTCATCGGCGGTGGCGGACTTGGCCTCGCCGGCCAGGCTCAGGCAGCCCCCGATTCGGAATGGGATCAGGTAGCGCGCTGTGAGTCCGGCGGCAACTGGGCGATCAACACCGGCAACGGCTACCACGGCGGGCTGCAGTTCTCCCCAAGCACCTGGTCCGCGCACGGCGGCACCAAGTACGCCCCCACTGCCTACATGGCCACCAAGGATCAGCAGATCGCCATCGCCGAGCACGTCCTGGCCACCCAGGGTAAGGGCGCGTGGCCGGTGTGCGGCCGCGGCCTGTCCGGTGCCACGCCGCGCAACGTCGTCAACGAGCCCGCTCCGGCCGCGCCGACTCAGGCCCCGGCCGACGCACCTGCCACCGACGCCGCGCCGCTGGACAACCCGGTTCCGGACGCCCCCGCCGCGGCCCCGCAGGACGCTCCGGCCCCGGCCCCCGAGGCGCCCGCCCCGGAGCTTCAGGTCGTCTCGGTTTCCGAGGACGTCTCCACCGAGGTCGTCGCCCCGGCCGCCGAGCCGGTGGTGAACACCGCGGTGCAGGCCCCGGCCCCCGAGGCGCCCCCGGGCCCGGCCGACAAGGTCGTCACCGTCGAGGCGGACTGGACGCACGCCGACCAGCCGGCCGATCAGGCCGAGGTCTGGTCCCTGCACGGGGCGCCCCTGGCCCCGGCCACCGATCCCGCCGTTCCGCCGGTGCAGACCACCGCGCCGGCCCCGGCGCCGGGCGCCGATGGGACCACCACGGTCGCGGCGGGCCAGCAGCCCAACGGGATCCCGCACCTGACGAGCCCGGACAACCCGCCGCCGGGAACCAGCACCGAGCCGGTCGGACCGCAGTCGGGTCCGAACGTGAGCTACCTCAAGGAGCTCTGGCACGCCGTCCAGACCCAGGAGATCAGCAAGAACGACGCGCTGATGGCCCTGGCCCAGCGGCCGATGACCACGCCGGTCACCAACGACCCGCGGATGGGCAGCGTTCCGGCTGCTCCGGCCGATCCGGCCGCGCCTGAGGTTCCGGTTCCGGCCGACGCGCCGCCGGCTCAGTAGCCGGTCGGCTCAGGCCGAATTCACCCACTCGTCGGAGCCATCGGCGAAGAACTGGTGCTTCCACACCGGTAGTCGCTCCTTGATGGTGTCGACCAGCCGGGCACACGTCTCGAAGGCCGCCCCCCGGTGGTCCGCTGCGACCGCGGCCACCAGGGCGGCGTCGCCGATGCGCAGCTTGCCGATGCGGTGGCTGGCCGCCAGCGCGCGCACCCCGGTGCACGATCCCGCCACCTCGGCGAGCACCTCGAACAGGGTCTCCTCGGCCAGCGGGTGCGCCGAATACTCGAGCCGCACCACCTCGCGACCACCGTCGTGGTTACGCACCACGCCGGCGAAGCCGACGACCGCGCCGGCCGCCTCGTTGGCGACCAACTCCTCGTGCTCGTGCAGCGAGAGCGGGCCTTCGGTCAGCGCCGCCCGCAGGATCCGTGTCATCGGCGGTGGTCTCCTCCGGCCAGTTGGTCCAATGCGTGCTCGAGGACGTCGGCCAGCACGCCCAGGCCGTCCCGCACCCCGCCGGGCGACCCCGGCAGGTTCACGATCAGCGTGCGCCCGGCCACCCCGGCGACCCCGCGGGACAACACCGAGGTCGGCACCGTCGGCAGCCCGGAACGCCGAATGGCGTCGGCGAGCCCAGGAACCTGATAGTCGAGCACGCCGAGGGTGGCCTCCGGGGTGGCGTCGGTCGGCGATATCCCGGTCCCGCCGGAGGTGATGACGACGTCGACGCCGTCGGCGACCGCGTCGCGCAGGGCGTCACCGACGGCGCTGCCGTCGACGACCACCACCGGTGGGGGAACCGTCAGGCCCCGCCCGGCCAGCCAGTCCACGATGATCGGGCCGCACCGGTCCTCGTAGACACCGGTGGCGGCGCGGGTGGAGGCGATGACGACCCGGGCCGAGCGGCTCACGGCCGGCGCGTCCACAGCCCGGTCTTGCCGCCCTCTTTGCGCAGTACCCGGATCCCGTCGAGACTCGCGGCCGGGTCGACCGCCTTGATCATGTCGTAGAGCGTCAGCGCCGCGACGCTGACGGCGGTGAGCGCTTCCATCTCCACCCCGGTCCGGTCGGTGGTGCGGACCGAGGCGGTGATCTGCACTTCGGTCTCGCCGACCGCGAAGTCGACGTCCACGCCGGTCAGGGCGAGGTGGTGGCACAGCGGGATGAGGTCGCTGGTGCGTTTTGCGGCCAGGATTCCGGCCACCCGGGCGGTCGCGAGCGCATCGCCCTTGGGCAGGCCGCCAGCGGCGATCAGCGCGACGACCTCGGCGGTGGAGTGCACGGTGCCGGCCGCCACCGCGGTGCGCGAGGTGGCGGCCTTGTCGGTGACGTCGACCATGTGCGCGGCGCCGTGTTCGTCGAGGTGCGAAAGACGGCGCTGCGGCCCGCTGGTCACCGTTATCTGTTTACGACGGTGACCGGGTGCAGGTAGGGCAGGTCGGCGGCGGGCAACGGGAACTCGAGATCGCCGAACGGGGACAGTGCGCCCACCCGGTCGGCGGCCAGCTCGCTCACCGCATGATCTTCGGGGTCCCTGGTCGGCCAGCCGTTGTCGACATACCTGGCTTTATGCGTCTTGTCTGCCACCGGACCATTCTGACACCTCACGGGCCGACTCGCGCGCATGGTTCGCTGTTTTACGCTGGTCAGCAATGACCGACAACGTTCACCCGAACCGCAGCGGCGGCGCGGCCGGGGAACCGGCACCGGTCCCGTTAGGTGCCTGGCTGGCGGAATTGCCTGACGACCGCCTCATCCACCTGCTGGAACTGCGGCCCGACCTGGCCCAACCGGCGCCGGGCAGCATCGCGGCCCTGGCCGCCCGGGCGGTGGCACGGCAGTCGGTCAAGGCCGCCACCGACGAACTGGACTTCCTGCGGCTGGCCGTGATCGACGCGCTGCTGGTCCTGCAGGCCGACGCCACGGGGGTGCCGGTCACCAAGCTCGTCGCCCTGATCGGCAACCGGGCGCCGCGGGATGCGGTGCTCGGCGCGCTCGAGGATCTGCGGGAGCGGGCGCTGGTGTGGGGCGACACCGCGGTGCGGGTGCCCGCCGAGGCGTCCTCCGCGCTGCCCTGGTATCCCGGCCAGGTCATCCTCGAGGACGCCGACCGGCCCGCATCGGAGATCGCCGCCGCCGTCGAGGAGCTCGACGAACCCCAGCGCGAACTGCTGGAGCGACTGCTCGTCGGCTCGCCGATGGGCCGCACCCGCGACGCGGCGCCGGGCACCCCGCCCGATCGGCCGGTTCCCAGGCTGCTGGCCGCCGGCCTGCTGCGACAGATCGACGCCGACACGGTGATCCTGCCGCGCCGGGTCGGCCAGGTGCTGCGCGGCGAGGATCCGGGCCCCACCCACCTGGTCCCGCCCGACCCGGTGGTGTCCGGCACCACCGCCAAGGATGTCGACGCCGCGGCCGCGGGCGCGGTGATCGATTTGATGCGCGAGACCGAGGTGGTGCTCGAAACCCTTTCCGCGGCACCGGTTCCCGAGTTGCGCAGCGGCGGGCTCGGCGTCCGGGAGGCCAAGCGGCTGAGCAAGCTCACCGGAGTGGACGAGCAGCGACTCGGTTTCGTCCTGGAGGTCGCCGCGGCGGCAGGCCTGATCGCCAGCGGTATCCCCGATCCGGAACCCCCGGACAGCCCGGGTCCGTGCTGGACGCCGACGGTGGCCGCCGACCGGTTCCTGGAATCGTCGACGGCGGCCCGCTGGTACCTGCTGGCCTCCACCTGGCTGGATCTGCCGTCGCGTCCCAGCCTCATCGGCAGCCGCGGCCCGGACGGCAAACCGTATGCGGCACTGTCGGATTCGCTGTACTCCACCGCGGCGCCGCTGGATCGCCGGTTGCTGCTGAACCTGTTGTCCGACCTGCCCGCCGGAGCGGGGACCGACGCCGAACACGCTTCCCGGGCGTTGATCTGGCGGCGGCCCCGCTGGGCGGCACGGCTGCAACCCGAACCCGTCGCCCACCTGCTCGACGAGGCCCATGCCCTGGGGTTGGTCGGCCGCGGCGCGCTGAGCGCCGCGGCCCTGGCCCTGCTCCGCGACGGCGAGGAGGCCGCCGTGGACACGATGGCCAAGATCCTGCCCGCACCGATCGACTACTTCCTGGTGCAGGCGGATCTGACCGTCGTGGTGCCCGGCCCGCTGGAACGCGACCTGGCCGGACAACTCGCGGTCGTCGCCGACGTCGAATCGGCCGGGGCCGCCATGGTCTACCGGGTCAGCGAGGCGTCCATCAGGCACGCCCTCGACACCGGTCGAACCGCGGGCGCATTGCACGCATTCTTCGCGAAGCACTCCAAAACGCCGGTGCCGCAAGGCTTGAGCTACCTCATCGACGATGTCGCACGCCGGCACGGCCAACTGCGGGTGGGTATGGCGAGCAGCTTCGTCCGCTGTGAGGACGTCACCCTGCTGGCGCACGCCGTCGCCGCGCCCGCACTCGACGCGCTCGACATGCGCCTGCTGGCGCCCACCGTCGCGGTGTCGCAGGCGCCGATCGGCGAGGTCCTGGCCGCGCTGCGGACGGCCGGTTTCGCCCCGGCCGCCGAGGATTCGACGGGCGCGATCGTCGACATCCGGCAGCGGTGGGCCCGCGTGCCCGCCCCGGCGCACCGGCGGCTGCTGCGATCGCTGACCAGGCCGAGCCGCGAGACGTTGACAGCCCTGGTCGCCACGTTGCGCAGGATCGACTCGTCACCGTTCGCCGGCGCCCGGCTGGATCCCGCGGTGGCGATGGCACTGCTACAGCAGGCGGCGCATCTGCAGCGTGACGTGGTGATCGGCTACGTCGACGCCGCCGGTGTCGCGACCCAGCGGTTGGTGCGGCCGCTGGCCGTGCACGGCGGCCAGTTGATGGCGTGGGATCCGGCCCAGGGCCGCCCGCGGGAGTTCGCCGTGCATCGCGTCACGTCGGTGATGTCGACCGACGAGGGTTGACGACTGCCCCTCGAGCCGGCCGGGTTACTAGAGCAGTCCCAGGAGCTTGAGGTCGGTGACGTACTTGGTGATGACCTCCGGGGTGACGTGCGGGATGTCACCGTCGGGGCCGATCCCGGCGGCCTGGACCGCACCCCGGAACCGGTCGGTGGGCGCGGAGGCTCCGGTCGTGGGCTCCGGGGCGTGCAGGTCGGGCGTGGTGTGCAGCAGGATGAGCAGCATCTGCAGCACGGTGTTGTGCCGCTTGTCCTCCGGCAGCATGGTCAGCCCGAGGTGGAAGCGCTGCACCCACTGTCCGAAGTCGTCGATGCGGGTGATCGGGTAGCCGGCCTCGATCAGCCAGTCCACGTACTCGTCGATGCCGATGCCGTCGTCGTGCGGGTTCATCACGTGGTAGGTGACGAAGCCGTCCTTGACGTTCGCGCCCAGCGTGGTGATGGCGTCGGCGACGAAATCGACCGGCAGCCCGTCGAAGTGGGCGCGCTGGCGCTTGCCGTTCGCGCCGAGGCGGTAGAACGAGCCCGGCGCCACCCCGGTCAGCATGACGCTGTAGATCATCCGGGTCACGGTGTCGGTCAGGTTGAGCTGCCCGGCGAAGCGCGGGTCGGTCAGGATCATCCCGGAGCGGAACACCGACACCGGCA
>JAGQTW010000100.1 GCA_020438785.1 Mycobacterium sp.
CAACGCCGCCATGGTGCTGGCCAAGCCCGCCGGCAAGAAGCCCCGCGACATCGCCGAGGCGCTGGCCGCCCGCCTTGCCGCCGATCCGCGCATCACCTCGGCCGATGTGGCGGGGCCGGGCTTTCTGAACCTGCGCCTTGCGCCCGCCGAATGGCAGGGCGTGATCCGCGCCGCGCTGACCGAGGGCGCCGATTACGGCCGCTCGGACATGGGGCAGGGGCGCAAGGTCAATGTCGAATTCGTCAGCGCCAACCCGACCGGCCCGCTGCACATCGGCCACGGTCGCGGCGCAGCCATCGGCTCGGTCATCGCCCGCCTGCTGGCGGTCACCGGCCACGACGTCTGCCGCGAGTACTACGTCAACGACGCCGGCCGGCAGATGGACATCCTTGCCCTGAGCGTGTGCCTGCGCTACCTCGAACTGGGCGGGGTCGAGGTCGATTTTCCGGCGCAGGCTTACCGCGGTGACTACGTCGTCGACATCGCCCGCGCCTGGCAGGCCCGTCACGGCGATGACTGGGCAGCGGGGGTCGTCGCGCCGCCGTCCGCGATCGACGACGATGCCGAACGCGCGCTCGATGCCGCCATCGCCCACCTCCGCACGGCGCTCGGCGAGGCGCGCTTCGCCACCCTGCGCGATTTCGCCAAGGACACCATCCTCGAGGAGATCAAGGCCGACCTCGTCGATTTCGGCGTCGAGTTCGACGTCTGGTACTCCGAGGCCGGCCTCATGGCGGGCGGCCTGGTCGACGATGCCATGGCGGTGCTCGAGCGCAACGGCCACATCTACGTCGAGGCCGGCGCACGCTGGTTCCGCAGCGCCGCGCTGGGCGACGAGAAGAACCGCGTGGTGGTACGCGAGAACGGCTTGAAGACCTATTTCGCCTCGGACATCGCCTACCACCTCGACAAGTTCCAGCGCGGTTTCGCCGAGATCATCGACGTGTGGGGCGCCGATCACCACGGCTACGTGCCGCGCGTACGTGCGGCCATCACCGCCCTGGGCGAAGACGCCGCGCGCCTGTCGGTGGTGCTGGTGCAGTTCGCGGCGCTGGTTCGCGGCGGCGAGAAGGTCGCGATGTCGACCCGCGCCGGTGAGTTCGTCACTCTCAAGCAGCTGGTCGACGAAGTCGGCGTCGATGCCGCACGCTTCTTCTACGTGATGCGCCGCGCCGACCAGCACCTGGAATTCGATCTCGACCTCGCGACTGCCGAGAGCAGCGACAACCCGGTCTACTACGTGCAGTACGCCCATGCCCGCCTCTCGGCGCTGGCCCGCAATGCCGCCGACCTCGGCCTCGCAGCCGACACCGCGCACCTCGAACTGCTCACCCACGACAAAGAGGGCACGCTGATCCGCAGCCTCGGGGAGTTCTCCCGGGTGCTGCAGGCCGCGGCGACCCTGCGCGAGCCGCACCGGGTCTGCCGCTACCTCGAGGACCTCGCCGGCGACTATCACCGGTTCTACGACTCCTGCCGGGTGCTGCCGCAGGGCGACGAGGAACCCACAGATCTGCACCGGACCCGGCTGGCCCTGTGTGACGCCACCCGCCAGGTGATCGCCAACGGGTTGGGCATTCTGGGCGTGTCCGCGCCGGAGCGCATGTGAACGCTCACCCGGCCGGCCCGCGGCACGCCGAGGAGATCCACCACGGCGGCACCCCGCCGCGACCGCAAACACCGGCCGGTGTGCTGGATCTGGCCCCGAACATCTGGCCGCACAACCTGATTCGCCGACCCGACGGCGAGGTGAGCATTGCCGGGGTCTCGGTCACCGAGCTCGCCGCCGAGTACGGCACCCCGCTGTTCGTCATCGACGAGGACGACTTCCGCGGCCGCTGCCGCGAGATCGCCGCCGCATTCGGCGGCGGCCGCAATGTGCACTACGCGGCCAAGGCGTTCCTGTGCAGCGAGATCGCCCGCTGGGTCGACGAAGAAGGTCTCTCCCTCGACGTGGCCAGCGGCGGCGAGCTGGCGGTCGCACTGCATGCCGGCTTTCCGGCCGAGCGAATCGCGTTCCACGGCAACAACAAATCGGTCGACGAACTGACCGCCGCGGTCAAGGCAGGGGTCGGCCACGTCGTGCTCGACTCGATGACCGAGATCGAACGGCTCGACACCATCGCCGGTGACGCCGGCGTGGTGCAGGACGTCCTGATCCGCACCACCGTCGGGGTCGAAGCGCACACCCACGAATTCATCGCCACCGCGCACGAGGACCAGAAGTTCGGCCTCTCGCTGGCCAGCGGCGCGGCGATGGCGGCGGTGCGCCGCGTCTTCGCCACCGACCACCTGCGACTGGTGGGTCTGCACAGCCACATCGGCTCGCAGATCTTCGACGTCGACGGCTTCGAGCTGGCCGCCCACCGGGTCATCGGCCTGCTGCGCGACGTGGTCGCCGAATTCGGTGTGGACAAGACCGCCCAGATCGCCACCGTCGACCTCGGGGGCGGACTCGGTATCTCCTATGTGCCGCAGGATG
Source organism: Mycobacterium sp. (assembly GCA_020438785.1). Lineage (GTDB taxonomy): Bacteria > Actinomycetota > Actinomycetes > Mycobacteriales > Mycobacteriaceae > Mycobacterium. The sequence continues at coordinate 2,483 of JAGQTW010000100.1, forward strand.
ATCCGCCGCCGGTCCAGGATCTGGCGGCCAAGCTGGACTCGATCGTGCGCCACGAATCCGCCGCCGTCGGCCTGCCGGTGCCGCGGCTGGTCGTCGAACCCGGCCGTGCGATCGCCGGACCGGGAACGGTGACCCTCTACGAGGTGGGAACCGTCAAGGATGTCGCGATCAGCGCCGGTGACGTGCGCCGGTACATCAGCGTCGATGGCGGCATGAGCGATAACATCCGCACCTCGCTGTACGGGGCCCAGTACGAGGTGCGGCTGGTGTCCCGGGGCAGCGGCGCACCGCCGACGTTGGCCCGCATCGTCGGGAAGCACTGCGAGAGCGGCGATATCGTCGTCCGGGACGCCTGGGTGCCCGACGATGTGCGCCCCGGCGACCTGCTTGCGGTGGCCGCCACCGGCGCTTACTGCTATGCGATGTCGAGCCGGTACAACCTGATCGGCCGCCCCGCCGTGGTGGCCGTGCGCGACGGGCATGCCCGCCTGATCTTGCGCCGGGAGACCGTCGACGACCTGCTGAGTTTGGAAGTGAGGTAGCCAATGGGTAAATCGGACAAGGCGGCCGGAGCCGCTGAGCCGGCGACATCGCCGATCGGCGTGGCCGTCCTGGGTCTGGGCAACGTCGGCAGCGAGGTCGTGCGCATCATCGAGCAGACCGCTCCCGACCTGGCCGCGCGCATCGGCGCGCCGCTGGAGTTGCGCGGTGTGGCGGTGCGCAACGTGTCCGGTGATCGCGGCGTGCCACGCGAAATGCTCACCGAGAACGTCGAAGAGCTGGTGTCGCGCGAGGACGTCGACATCGTCGTCGAGTTGATGGGCCCGGTCGAGCCGGCCCGAAAGGCGATCCTGACCGCGCTCGAACACGGCAAGTCGGTGGTCACGGCGAACAAGGCACTGCTGGCACAGTCGACGGGCGAGTTGGCGCAGGCGGCCGAACGTGCCCATGTGGACCTGTATTTCGAGGCCGCCGTCGCCGGCGCCATTCCGGTGATCCGTCCGCTGACCCAGTCGCTGGCCGGCGACACCGTGTTGCGGGTGGCCGGCATCGTCAATGGCACCACCAACTACATCCTGAGCGAGATGGCCTCGACCGGCGCCGATTACGCCGCAGCGCTGGCCGACGCCAGCGCCCTCGGTTACGCCGAAGCCGATCCCACCGCGGATGTGGAGGGCTATGACGCCGCGGCCAAGGCCGCCATCCTGGCGTCCATCGCGTTCCACACCCGCGTCACCGCCGACGACGTCTACCGCGAGGGCATCACCAAGGTCACCCCGGCCGATTTCGAGTCGGCCCGCGCGCTGGGCTGCACCATAAAGTTGTTGTCGATCTGCGAGCGGATCGTCTCCGACGATGGCCAGGAACGGGTTTCGGCCCGGGTCTACCCGGCGCTGGTGCCGTTGACCCACCCGCTGGCCACGGTCAGCGGTGCGTTCAACGCGGTGGTCGTTGAGGCGGAGGCCTCCGGCCGGCTGATGTTCTACGGCCAGGGCGCCGGCGGCAAGCCGACCGCGTCGGCGGTGATGGGCGATCTGGTGATGGCCGCCCGCAACCGGGTGCAGGGTGGCCGCGGTCCCCGCGAGTCGAAGTACGCGCAGCTGCCCATCGCCCCGATGGGTGTCATCCCGACCCGCTACTACGTCAGCATGACCGTCAAGGACCAGCCCGGCGTGTTGTCCTCGGTGGCAGCCGAATTCGGCAACCGTGAGGTCAGCATCGCCGAGGTGCGCCAGGAGGGCATCGTCGACGACGAGGGTCAGCCGTGTGGCGCCCGCATCGTGGTCGTCACGCACCGGGCCACCGACGCGGCGCTGTCGGACACCGTCGCCGCGCTGAGCGACCTCGACGCCGTTCAGCAGATCAACAGTGTGCTGCGGTTGGAGGGGACCAGCGAATGAGCACGACAAAGGTTCACACAGCATGGCCCGGCCTGATCGAGGCCTATCGGGATCGCCTGCCGGCGGCCGCCGACTGGACCCCGGTCACCCTGCTCGAGGGTGGCACCCCGCTGGTGCCCGCCCCGCGGCTGTCCGAAAAGACCGGTTGCACCGTGCATCTGAAGGTGGAGGGTCTCAACCCGACCGGGTCGTTCAAGGACCGCGGCATGACCATGGCCGTCACCGACGCGGTGGCCCGCGGGCAGCAGGCCGTGCTGTGCGCGTCCACCGGCAACACCTCGGCGTCGGCGGCGGCCTATGCCGCGCGGGCCGGCATCACCTGTGCCGTCCTGATCCCGCAGGGCAAGATCGCGATGGGCAAGCTCGCCCAGGCGCTCATGCATGGGGCCAAGATCATCCAGATCGACGGCAACTTCGACGACTGCCTGGAGATGGCCCGCAAGCTCACCGCCGACTACCCGACCATTTCGCTGGTCAACAGCGTGAATCCGGTGCGCATCGAAGGCCAGAAGACGGCGGCGTTCGAGATCGTCGACGTCCTCGGCACCGCCCCCGATGTGCACTCGCTGCCGGTCGGCAACGCCGGCAACATCACCGCCTACTGGCGGGGCTACACCGAGTACCACCGCGACGGCGTGACCGACAAGCTGCCCAGGATGCTGGGCACCCAGGCCGCCGGAGCCGCCCCGCTGGTGCTCGGCAGGCCGGTCACCCACCCCGAAACGCTGGCCACCGCGATCCGGATCGGTTCGCCGGCGTCCTGGGACGGTGCGGTCACCGCCCAGCAGGAGTCGAACGGCCGCTTCCTGGCGGCCACCGACGAGGAGATCCTCGCCGCCTACCACCTGGTCGCCGAGTCCGAAGGGGTGTTCGTCGAGCCGGCCTCGGCGGCCAGCATCGCCGGGCTGCTCAAGTCGGTCGAGGACGGCTGGGTCAAACCCGGTTCCACGGTGGTCTGCACCGTCACCGGCAACGGGCTGAAGGACCCCGACACCGCCCTGCGGGACATGCCGACGGTCACCCCGTTGCCGGTCGATCCCGGTGCCGTCGTCGCCGAACTGGGCCTCGGATGAGCGCGGGGTGTCGGTGACCACGAGTCTGCCCGCCGGCCTGCGGGCCAGCGCCGCCGTCGCGGCGTCCAGCGCGAACCTGGGACCCGGCTTCGACAGCGTCGGGCTTGCGTTGGGTCTGTACGACGAGATCGTCGTCGAGACAATCGATTCCGGGCTGATCGTCGAGGTTGAGGGGGAGGGCGCGGGCCACGTCCCGCACACCCATGAGCACCTCGTCGTGCGGGCGATCCATCACGGCCTGGCCGCCGCCGGTGCGAGCGCCCCCGGCCTGATCCTGCGCTGCCGCAACGCCATTCCGCACTCGCGCGGCCTCGGATCGTCTGCGGCGGCGGTGGTCGGCGGCCTGGCCGCCGCCAATGGCCTTGTCGCCCAGGCTGATCTGGAGCCGTTGACCGAGTCGCGGCTGATTCAGCTGTCCTCGGAATTCGAGGGGCATCCCGACAACGCCTCGGCGGCGGTGCTGGGTGGCGCGGTCGTCTCGTGGGCCGAGACGGTGCACGACTCGCCGGCCTACGCCGCGGCGCGCGTGCGCCTGCACCCCGACATTCATCTCTTCGCGGCCATCCCGGAGGTCCGTTCGTCGACCGCGGAGACCCGCGTGCTGCTACCGGCCCAGGTCAGCCACGAAGCGGCCCGGTTCAACGTCAGCCGCGCCGCCCTGTTGGTGATCGCCTTGACCGAGCGCCCCGACCTGCTGATGGCGGCCACCGAGGACGCACTGCACCAATCGCAGCGGGCGCCCGCGATGCCCGCCTCGGCGGAATATCTGCAGGTCCTGCGGCGTTGTGGCGTCCCAGCGGTGCTATCCGGTGCCGGCCCGTCCGTTCTGGGCCTGACCACCAGCCCCAACCTGCCGGACGAGGCGTTGGAGTTCGGCATCGCGAACGGATTCACCCTCAGCGAGATGAGCGTCGGTGAACCCGTTCGCTGGAACGCAGGGGCGGCCGTCCGCGGCTGAGGTGTACACCCGCCGGCGCGGTTTTCTTGCTTCGGGCCACGAAGGCGGCTATCCTCGGTGCCGTCCGGCAATCGCAGCGTCTGCACCTGCGCCTACCTTAGGACGACCACCAATTCTCATCGTGTTCCAATCGTGGACTGACGGTTCGCCAGGTAGCCGCGAATCCCGCCATAACCGTTGGCGCCGATGACGGTGAGACTTCGCATTCAGTGAATCGGCTGAGTGCCAGAACCCCTCGCAAGACGAAAGACGGCGAGGGAAGAAAGGAAATCCGTGTCTGATACGGACCTGATCACGGCTGGAGACAGCGCCCCGCACACGGAGTCGCCGTCCGCCGTAACCGCCGACATCCCCCCGGCCGGCGAATCGAAGCCAGCAGCCGAATCGCAGCTGGCGACGGGCGCGGACGCCGGCTCGGCCGGTGAGACCGGTCTTTCCGCCATGGTGCTGCCCGAACTGCGCGCACTGGCGAATCGGGTCGGCGTCAAGGGCACCTCCGGGATGCGCAAGAGCGAGTTGATCACGGCCATCCGGGACCGCCAGAACGGCGGCCACGGCGCCGCCCACAACGGTGACGATCGGGGTGAACCGGCCAAGGCCGAGTCCGCCGAGCGCACCGACGATGCGGCCCCGACCGCCGCCCCGGCCGATTCCGACGCCGGCGTCGGTGAGCAGCGCCGCCGGGAGCGGCGCGGCGCCTCGCGCGAGGCCGGTGCGCCCGCCGACGTCGCCGACAAGGACGACAAGGAGCAGCCGTCGGACAACGGTTCCGGCCGCAACCGGCCGAGGAACGACAACCGGCAGGACAATCGCGACTCCGCCGAGCAGGGCGGCGACGGATCCGGCGGCCAGCAGAACCGCGGTGGCGGCGATGACGACGAAGGCCGGCAGGGCCGCCGCGGCCGCCGGTTCCGGGACCGCAGGCGCCGCGGCGAGCGCGGTGGCGGCGAGGGCGGCGGCAACGAGCCCGAACTGCGCGAGGACGATGTCGTCCAGCCGGTCGCCGGCATCCTCGACGTGCTCGACAACTACGCGTTCGTGCGCACCTCCGGCTACCTGGCCGGCCCGAACGATGTCTACGTCTCGATGAACATGGTCCGCAAGAACGGCCTGCGCCGTGGTGACGCCGTCACCGGTGCGGTGCGGGTGGCCAAGGAGGGCGACGGCGGCGGCCAGAATTCGCGGCAGAAGTTCAACCCGCTGGTTCGCCTGGACAGCGTCAACGGCGGCCCGGTGGAGGACGCCCGCAAGCGGCCCGAGTTCGGCAAGCTGACCCCGCTGTACCCGAACCAGCGGCTGCGCCTGGAGACCACTCCGGAGAAGCTGACCACCCGCGTGATCGACCTGATCATGCCGATCGGCAAGGGCCAGCGCGCGCTGATCGTCTCGCCGCCCAAGGCGGGCAAGACGACGATCATGCAGGACATCGCGAACGCGATCACCCGCAACAATCCCGAATGCCACCTGATGGTCGTGCTTGTCGACGAGCGGCCCGAAGAGGTCACCGACATGCAGCGTTCGGTCAAGGGCGAGGTCATCGCCTCGACCTTCGACCGGCCGCCGTCCGACCACACCCAGGCCGCCGAGCTCGCCATCGAGCGGGCCAAGCGCCTGGTGGAGCAGGGCAAGGACGTCGTCGTCTTGCTCGACTCGATCACCCGGCTCGGCCGCGCCTACAACAACGCCTCCCCGGCGTCCGGGCGCATCCTGTCCGGTGGTGTGGACTCCACCGCGCTGTATCCGCCCAAGCGGTTCCTCGGCGCGGCGCGCAACATCGAGTTCGGTGGGTCGCTGACGATCATCGCCACCGCCATGGTGGAAACCGGGTCGACCGGTGACACGGTGATCTTCGAGGNNGTTCAAGGGCACCGGCAACGCCGAACTCAAGCTCGACCGCAAGATCGCCGAGCGCCGGGTGTTCCCCGCGGTCGACGTCAACCCGTCCGGCACCCGCAAGGACGAGCTGCTGCTGTCGGCGGACGAGTTCGCCATCGTGCACAAGCTGCGCCGGGTGCTGTCGGGCCTGGACTCCCATCAGGCGATCGACCTGCTGATGAGCCAGCTGCGCAAGACCAAGACCAACTACGAGTTCCTGGTTCAGGTCTCCAAGACGGCCCCGGGGGCACCGGACGTCGACTGACCGGCGTCAGGGCTGCCGCAACGCGGCCATGCCGGGTGCCAGCAGGTCGTCAAGCGCCGACCACGGCACGGTCAGCACGGGCAGTCCGTGCGCGAACTGGTAGTCCGCGAAGTGGATCTCCAGACCGCTCGGGGTGGGGATCCAGTTGGCGAAGTTGGCCTCGACCGGCGCGTTGCCCGGGGCGTCGGGCATCGGGCTCTCGCCGGCGCCCATGACGGCAGGCAACAGCTGCTTGGTCTGCTGGGAGAGCCGGTTCAGTCCGGCCTGTTCGTCGCTGAACAGATCCTTCAGGGTGATCGGCGTCGCCGACCGCGAGTCGATCACCACGGTGCTCACGTAGCTCGTGGGATGCGCCGACGGCACGTGGACGTACAGGCCTCTGATCAGTTCCGACACCGCCGCGCTGCCGAAGAAGATCTCCGGTTTGGTGTCGAAGCTCCACGTCCCGTCGTTGCCGGCGTCGCGTTTGACCGGATCGAGCTGCCCCTGGGCCGACGCCCGCACCGCCTGGTTGAAGGTGTCGGCCACCTTCGCATCGCCCCCGGAGATCGTGTCGACCGTCAGCGTCCACCGGCCGGTGCCGTCGGGTGTGGCGTCGCCCGTGGTCGATCGGGTGACGGTGTAGGTCTGACCGTTGCTGACGCCGGTGTCCGCGGCCGCGCTTGCCGACGTGGTGGTGGCCCCGGAGCCGGCAGAGGTGCTTGGCCCGGCCGCCGACCCGCCGCACGCGACGAGGGCGCCGGAGAGCGCAGCGACCAAACCGACCGTTAGGGTGCGGGCGGTGTTCACGAGCCGCATTGTGTCAGCCCCACGGCCGTCGCGCGCCCGGATCACTGAATTGCCGCGCCCGGCAATCTGCGACCCGGGACGTGATAGTTTTTGGCGCTCAGATGGTTTCGCCGCCATGCACTGATCTTGACCGAAGGATCCGCGATGAACACCGACGAGATCTGGCGCTACATCGACGACCAGCGCGCCGGCCTGGCCGATCTGCTCGAGAGCCTCACCCCCGAGCAGTGGGTCGCCCCGTCGCTGTGCGAGGGGTGGCGGGTGCGCGATGTCGCCGCGCATCTCACGCATTCACAGATGGGCCCCGCCCGGGTGGTCGTCGAAGCGCTGAAATCGGGATTCCGCTTCGACCCGATGATCAACCGACTTGCCCTGGAGGACAACAGATCGCAGGCCGAGATCGTGGCGGCGTTGCGTGCCATGGTCGGATCCCGTAAACACATCGTGGGCACCAAACCGCTCGATCCCTTGACCGACGTGCTGGTGCACGGGCAGGACATCACGGTCCCGCTTGGCATCGACCGCCCGATGCCCCCGGCGGCCGCCGCCGCAGCAGCGGAACGTTTGTGGCACATGACCTTTCCGACGCAGCCCGCCAAGCGCCTCAAGGGTATCCGGCTGGTCGCCACCGACGCCGACTTCACCGAGGGCCACGGCCACCTGCTGACCGCGCCGATCCGCGACATCCTGATGGTGCTCGGCGGGCGCCCAAGCCCCATCAGCGACGAGGTCGAGGCGCACCGCGTCGGCTGAGGCTCATTGCGCGGGCGTGGCTCTCAGCGCAGGCAACACGTAACGCCGCATGTGGCGCCGCACCGCATCGTGATCGTCGGGATCGAGGGTGTCGCCGGGAACCGTGCCGAGGCTGATCTGCACCCGGGCCACCCATTCGGCGGCCTCGTCCAGTTCGGTCTCCGGATGGATTTCGCCGCGGTCCCGTGCCGCCTCCAGATAGGGCTTCCAGAACCGGCCCAGATCGGGTACCAGGCCCTGCACGCCGGCGCCGGCGCACGCCGCGAACTCCTCGGGTTCGTCCCGCCGCAACTGCATGACCAGCGCGCCCGGCGTCTCGTAGGCGCTGCGGCCCAGTCGCACCCCGACCGCCAGTTGCTCCTCGAATCCGCTGATCGCCGACAGGGTCCGGTTCGACTCGCCCCAGAAGGCCTCGTTGAGCCGCACGATGGCCGCCCCCAGCAGGGACGCCTTGTCGGGGTAGTGCCGGTAGAGCCAGCCGCGTGAGACGCCCGCCGCCTCGGCCACCTCGGACACCGTCGTCGCGCGGATGCCCTTGGCGCGCAGACAACCCTCCGCCGCGTCGATCAGCCGCTCCCGCACGCTCTTCGTCTCGGTCGTGCTGGCCGCATCGGTGCTGGCGATCACCCCGGCGCCTCCTTCGCGTCCCGTCCGTTCCCCGCGGTTCAACCCTCGACATCGTCGCAAACCGGCGCCGCGTTCGGGGCAGTAGACAGATTTGTCATCCTGTTTACCCTGCGCTTCTATTGTGACGGGTATCGCCGCCCCGCCGGCGGACTAATCAGCGAGACGGGAGATCAATGGCCGAGACCGTCCAGCAGCTGCTGCGCGAGCACCTCGACAATCCCGCCCCGGCGGTGAAGTTCGGTGACCGGGTCTGGACTTGGCGCGAACACCTCGACGAGGCGTCTCGGCAGGCGTCCGCGCTGATCGCGCTCGCCGACCCCGGGCGGCCGTTGCACGTGGGAACGCTGCTGGGCAACACCCCCGAGATGCTCACCGCCATGGCGGCCGCGGGGCTGGGCGGTTACGTGCTGTGCGGCGTCAACGACACCCGCCGAGGCGAGGCGCTGGCCCGCGACATCGTCAAGGCCGACTGCCAGATCCTGCTCACCGACGACACACACCGGGGCCTGCTCGATGGTCTTTCGCTTCCCGGGGTGCGGGTGCTCGACCTGTCCTCGCAGGAGTGGTCACAACTGCTCGCGGGCGCCCCGGAGCTGACGCCGCACCGCGAGGTCAACGCCACCGACACATTCATGCTGATCTTCACCTCCGGCACCAGTGGCGAGCCGAAGGCCGTCCGGGTCGCGCACATGATGGTGCCGTTCGCCGGAGTGGCTCTGGTTCAGCGCTTCGAGATCACCGCCGCCGACGTCTGCTACCTGTCGATGCCGCTGTTCCACTCCAACGCGTTGATGGCGGGCTGGTCGGTGGCGTTGACCGCGGGTGCGGCGATGGCGCCGGCCACGTTCTCGGCGTCCGGGCTGCTCGATGACTTGCGGCACTACGGCGTCACCTATCTGAACTACGTCGGCAAGCCGCTGGCCTACGTGCTGGCCACCCCCGAACAACCCGACGACCACGACAACCCGCTGCGGGTGGCCTTCGGCAACGAGGCCACCGACCGCGACATCGACGAGTTCAGCCGCCGGTTCGGCTGCACGGTGTGGGACGGCTTCGGGTCCACCGAGGGCGCGGTCATCATCACCCGGGAGGACGACTGCCCGCCCGGGTCCGTCGGCCGCGGGTTCCCCGGCGTGGCGATCTACAACTCCGAGACGCTGCAGGAGTGCGCGGCGGCGCGCTTCGACGCCAGCGGCGCCCTGGCCAACCCGGACGAGGCGATCGGGGAGATCGTCAACACCACCGGCGGCGGCATGTTCGGCGGCTACTACAACGACCCCAACGCCACCGACGAGCGGCTGCGGCACGGGATGTACTGGTCGGGGGACCTGGGCTACCGCGATGCGGACGGGTGGATCTACCTGGCCGGCCGCACCGCGGACTGGATGCGCGTCGACGGCGAGAACATGGCGGCGGCCCCCATCGAACGCATCATTCTGCGGCTGCCCGAGGTCAGCCAGGTGGCGGTCTACCCGGTGCCCGACGAGTATGTGGGTGATCAGGTGATGGCGGCGATCGTGCTGGCCGACGAAACCGAGCTCACCCCCGAGACCTTCGGGGACTTCCTGGCCATCCAGTCCGACCTGTCCCCGAAGGCGTGGCCGCGGCATGTCTGGATCGCCGATCGGCTGCCGGCCACCGCCACCAACAAGGTCGTCAAGCGCGAACTCGTCGCCCGCGGCGCCAACCCGTCCGGCGGCCGACTGTGGACGCGGGAGCCGCGCGGCCGGGTGTACACCGCCCGAACCGCGGAATAGCCCCCGCCACCGACGCGTTTGGGCAGGTGGCGGTCAACCTGGCATACTGGACCGTCGACCACCTCAGGTACCGGTTCACGCCCGCCAGCCAGGGACTATCCCGAGGGCGACCCGGCGACCTACGAATGAAGAGGACACCATGAAATCAGGCATTCATCCTGCCTACGGCGAGACCACCGTGGTCTGCGGCTGTGGCAACAGCTTCACCACGCGGAGCACCAAGCCGGGCGGCCACATCGTGGTCGAGGTCTGCTCGCAGTGCCACCCGTTCTACACCGGCAAGCAGAAGATCCTCGACAGCGGCGGCCGCGTGGCCCGCTTCGAGAAGCGCTACGGCAAGCGCAAGACGGCGAACGAGTCGGCCGACAACTAGCTGCCCTACCGACGCCCGATCTGTCGCAGAGTTTGAGCGAGAGGCCGGGCGTCGGTTTGCGTTCGGGGGCCGCAGCATCCGGAAACACTCCAGAAGGGGAAGGTCGATGACGCAGACGGCCTCGGCGATTGACGCAGTGCTCGCCGAGCACGCCGACCTCGAGCGTCAACTGTCCGACCCGCAACTGCACGACGACGTGGTCAACGCCCGCCGGGTGGGCAAGCGTTTCGCGCAGCTGGCCCCGATCGTCGCCGCGCACCACAGGCTCGAATCGGCACGCGGCGATCTCGAAGCCGCCCGCGAACTCGCCCTCGACGACGCGTCGTTCGCGGCCGAGGTTCCCGAGTTGGAGGCCAAGGTCGCCGAGCTCGACGCAGCACTCACCGACATGCTGGCCCCGCGCGATCCGCACGATGCCGACGACATCGTGCTGGAGGTGAAGTCGGGTGAGGGCGGCGAGGAGTCGGCGCTGTTCGCCGCCGACCTCGCCCGCATGTACATCCGTTACGCCGAACGACAGGGCTGGAAGGTCACCGTCCTCGACGAGACGTTCTCCGACCTCGGTGGCTACAAGGAGGCGACGCTGTCCATCACTGGTAAGGGCGACTCCGCCGATGGTGTGTGGTCGCGGCTGAAGTTCGAGGGCGGCGTGCACCGGGTGCAGCGCGTACCGGTGACCGAGTCGCAGGGCCGCGTGCACACCTCCGCCGCAGGCGTGCTGGTCTACCCCGAACCCGAAGAGGTCGAAGAGGTCCCGATCGACGAGTCCGATCTGCGCATCGACGTCTACCGGTCCTCGGGCAAGGGCGGTCAGGGCGTCAACACCACCGACTCGG
>JAGQTW010000101.1 GCA_020438785.1 Mycobacterium sp.
GGTTCGATCCCGGCCCTGGCCACCACGATCTCTTCAACAGCGTTCCGTTGGCGGACGGCGGATGACACGATGAGCGCCGTGCCCTCGATTCCCCGGTATCCCACCGATGTCACACCCGACTGGCTCGCCGACATCCTCGGTCGCCGCGGCACGCCCGCCGACGTCGCATCGGTGGACGTCTGCCCGGTGGGCACCGGGCAGACCGGCGCCACGTTCCGAGTATCGGCCGGCTACGCGACCAATCCGCACGGCCTGCCGGACAGCTTCATCCTCAAACTGCCTTCCGGCGACGACGCGGTGCGCGACCGGGTGGCGCTCGGCTACCGCAGCGAGTGTGCGTTCTACCAGTCCGTCGCCGATCGCGTGAGCATCCCGGTTCCGGAGTGCTTCGGCTGTGAGATCACTGACGACGGCGCCGACTATGCGTTGCTGTTGGCCGATCAGGCGCCGGCGGTGCAGGGTGACCAGATCGCCGGTTGCGGGGTCGACGCGGCCCGCCTGGCGGTGCGCGCCCTTGCCGGACTGCACGGGCCGACCTGGTGTGACCCCTATTGGCAGACCTTTGACGGCCTGGCGATGAGCGTCACGGGTGAGGACGCCATCCGCGGGATGGGCGAGATCGCCAAGATGGCCGGTGACATCACCGTGGGCAAGCTCGCCGGCAAGCTGACCGATGAAGACGCCGAAACCCTGGTCACAGCAATGGGTCTGGTGACCCCGTGGCTGCTGAACGCGCCCGACCGCTTCGCTCTGTTGCATGGCGACTATCGCCTGGACAACCTGCTCTTCGACGGCGAGCGAATCACCGTGGTCGACTGGCAGACGATGGGAGTGGGATTGGCCGGTCGCGACCTGGCGTATTTCACCGGCACCAGCCTGGAGCCCGACGTGCGCGCGGGGGTCGACGCCGAACTCGTCGGCGACTACCACCAAGCTCTGCTGGACCAGGGCGTCATCGGCTATGACCTTCCGACCTGTTGGGATGACTACCTTTTAGGCATGATCCAGGTGCCGCTGATCTCGGCACTGGGTTGCGCGTTCTCGATCGAGACCGAACGCGGTGACGACATGATGGCCGCCATGCTGCGTCGGGGCTGCCAGGCGATCCGGGACCTCGGCACCCTCGATCTCATCGCCGCCGAGTAGGAGCACCCCATGAGTGAGAGCCCGCCCCGCACCGCCGTCATCGGCGCCGGCATCAGCGGCCTAACGTCCGGCAAGATGCTCAAGGACTACGGCGTCCCGCACACCATCTTCGAATTGTCCGACCGTATCGGCGGCAACTGGGCGTTCGAGAACCCGAACGGCCTGAGCAGCGCCTACCGTTCGCTGCATATCGACACCTCGAAAGAACGGTTGTCGTTCAAGGACTTTCCGATCCCACAGCACTTTCCGTCGTTTCCGCACCACAGCGACATCAAGGCGTATCTCGACTCCTACGCCGACACTTTCGGCTTGCTGGAGAACATCGAGTTCAACAATGGCGTCCGCCATGCCGGACTCCGACCCGACGGCCGATGGGACATCACTGATCAGCAGGGCAGCACCCGCGAATTCGATCTGCTCGTCGTCGGAAACGGCCACCATTGGGACGCCCGATACCCCGATTTCCCGGGCGAGTTCACCGGTGAGAACCTGCACTCCCACCACTACATCGACCCGCAGAGCCCACTGAAACTGAGCGGAAAGCGAATCTTGGTGGTGGGCATCGGCAACAGCGCGGCCGACATCACCGTCGAACTGTCCTCCAAGACACTGCAGAACAGCGTCACCCTGTCGACCCGGTCGAGCGCCTGGATCGTGCCGAAGTACATCGCCGGCCGGCCGCTGGACAGCATTGCCCGTACCTCGCCGTACATACCGTTGTCCTGGCAGCGCAAGGCCCTGCAGTTGATGGCTCCGGCATTGGGCATCGATCCGCAGCTCTACGGTCTTCCGGCGCCGAATCACAAACTGCTGGAGGCGCACCCGACGCAATCGGTCGAACTACCGCTGCGGCTCGGCTCTGGGGACGTCACCCCCAAGCCCAACGTCACCCGACTCGAGGGTGACACCGTGTACTTCGAGGACGGCACCAGCGGGGTGTTCGACGTGATCGTCTACGCCACCGGATACAACATCACCTTCCCGTTCTTCGACCCGGACTTCATCAGTGCTCCCGGCAACGACATCCGGCTCTACAAGCGAATGTTCTTCCCCGGTATCGACAAGCTGGTCTTCATCGGCTTCGCCCAGGCGGTGCCTACGCTGTTCCCGTTCATCGAGTGTCAGGCCAAGTTGATGGCCGCCTACGCCGTCGGCCGCTACAACCCCCCGCCGGTCGCCGAGATGGAACGCGTGATCGACGCCGACCAGAAGAAGTACGTCGGGCACTGTGTCGATCGGCCGCGCCACACCCAGCAGGTGGACTACTTCCACTACGAGCACGACATCCGCACCCGGGAGTTGCCCGCCGGGATCAAGCGGGCCGAACTGCGCCGGCGTCGAGTGCGGGAGGCGGTGTGACGCACGCCGACGTCAGCTTCGACTCCGCGGGGGTGCCCTGCAGTGGCTGGCATTTCCGTGGTGCCGGTGACCGCTTCGGGCGCCGGCCGGTCGTGGTCATGGGCCACGGATTCGGCGGCACCAAGGACTCGGGGCTGGAACCGTTCGCCGAGCGGCTCAGTGGGGTTGGCGTGGACGTGCTGGCCTTCGACTACCGCGGCTTCGGAGCATCGGAAGGCGAACCGCGCCAGACCGTTTCGGTGTCCGACCAGATCAACGACTTCGAGGCCGCGGTGGCCGCCGCGAAACGACTGCCCGGGGTCGACCCGAACCGGATTGTGCTGTGGGGCTCATCGATGTCGGGTGGGCACGTGCTGCGGCTGGCCGCCGGGCGCGACGACATCGCCGCCGTCATCGCGATGACACCGCTCACCAGCGGTGCGGCCGTCAGCCGCGCCGCCGTTGCGCACCGCGATGTCGGATCCGCGCTGAAATGGACGGCGATCGGACTGAAAAGCCGACTGGACGTTGTCCGCGGTCGCCGCCCCACGATGATGCCGCTGGTCGCCCATCCCGGTGAGCCCGGCGGACTTACGCTGGACGGCGCCTACGAGAGCTACACCGCGCTGGCCGGCCCGACCTGGCGGAACGAGGTGGACTCGGCGGTGGGCCTGCAGATCGCCGGCATCAGAACCGCCGAGGCTGCCAGGCGTCTGCGGTGCCCGGCGCTGTTTCAGATCGCCGACTTCGACCGCTACGTTCCCGCCGAATCCGTGGTCAAGACCGCCGAGCTGGCCAGGGGAGTGGTGCACCACTATCCCTGTGACCACTTCGACGTATGGCCGGGACATGAGTGGTTCGAGAAGGCCGCCGCCGACCAGGTCGCGTTTCTGGCCCGGGTGCTCAGTCGCGAAGCTTCCGCTGCGCTTCCTTGACCAGGCCGCCGCCGATGATCAACCGCTGGATCTCGCTGGTGCCCTCGTAGAGGCGCAGCAGGCGCACCTCCCGGTAGATCCGCTCGACCGGCACACCACGCATGTAGCCCGCGCCGCCGTGCACCTGCACCGCCAGGTCGGCGACCTTGCCCGCCACCTCGGTGCAGAACAGCTTCGCCACCGAGGGGGCGATCCTGCGGTCCTCGTCATGCAGCCATTTTTGGGCCGCGTCGCGCACCAGGGCCCGGCCGGCCAGCACGCCGGTCTGCTGGTCGGCCAGCATGGCCTGCACCAGTTGGAAGTTGCCGATCGGGGTGCCGCCCTGGGTGGCGGTGGCGGCGTAGGCGACCGACTCGTCGAGCGCCCGCTGTGCCGAGCCGACCGCCAGAGCGGCGATGTGGATGCGTCCGCGCGCCAGCGACGTCATGGCCGCGCGGTAGCCGATGTCCACGCTGCCGCCGATCAGGGTGTCGTGGCCGACGCGGACGTCGGTGAAGTTCACGTCCGACGTCCAGGCGCCCTCCTGGCCCATCTTGGCGTCCTTGACCCCGATCTCGACACCCGGCGTGTTCGCAGGCACCAGGAATACCGCGATCCCCGGCCCGTCGGCGTCGGCGGGCCGGGTACGGGCGAAGACGATGAACAGATCGGCGACCGGCGCATTGGTGATGTACTGCTTGCGGCCGTTGATCACCCAAGCTCGGTCCTTTTCCGGGCCGTCCGCAACGGCTTTGGTCTTCAAACCGGACGGGTTGGAGCCCGCTCCCGGCTCGGTCAGCGCGAACGAGGCGACCACCTCGCCCGAGGCGATCGGCTCCAGCCAGCGGGCCTTCTGGTCGTCGGTGCCGAAGCCGACCAGCACCTGCCCGGCGATGCCGTTGTTGGTGCCGAACATCGAGCGCAGCGCCAGGCTGGTGTAGCCGAGTTCCATCGCCAGTTCGACGTCCTGGGCGATGTCGAGGCCGAGCCCGCCCCATTCCTGGGGAATGGCGTAGCCGAACAACCCCATCTTCTTGGCCTGGTCGCGCAGGTCGTCGGGCACCTTGTCCTCGGCCAGGATCTCCGCCTCCCGGGGCACGACGGCGGTGCGCACGAAGTGCCGCGTCTGAGCCAGGATTTCGCGGAAGTCGTCGTCGCTGACGTTCGCAGGGCTCATCAGGGCTCCTTGTCGGCAGGGGGCGCTGGCTCGCAGCGATCATATATGAAATATGATGTGCCGATTCTCCGGTCCTACGAGCAAATGGGAGTGCAGATGTCGCTGCTGGCCGGTCAGACCGCGGTCATCACGGGTGGAGCGCAGGGGCTGGGCTACGCCATCGCCGAGCGGTTCATCGAAGAGGGCGCCCGGGTGGTGCTCGGTGATCTCAACCTCGAGGCCACCAACCAGGCCGTCGAGAAGCTGGGCGGCGCCGACGTCGCCCGGGCCGTGAAGTGCGACGTGACCGCGTACGCCGATGTGGACGCATTGGTCGATGCGGCGCTGGGGGAGTTCGGCCGCTTCGACATCATGGTCAACAACGCCGGCATCACTCGGGACGCGACCTTGCGGAAGATGACCGAGGACGAGTTCGATCAGGTCATCTCGGTACATCTGAAGGGCACCTGGAACGGGCTGAAGAAGGCCGCGTCGATCATGCGCGAACAGAAGAGCGGCGCGATCGTGAACATGTCGTCGATCTCCGGCAAGGTCGGCATGATCGGCCAGACCAACTACTCGGCGGCCAAGGCCGGCATCGTCGGCATGACGAAGGCCGCCTCCAAGGAACTCGCCCACCTCGGGGTGCGCGTCAACGCCATCCAGCCCGGACTGATCCGCTCGGCGATGACCGAGGCGATGCCGCAACGGATTTGGGACTCGAAGGTGGCCGAGGTTCCGCTGGGTCGGGCCGGTGAGCCCTACGAGGTGGCCAACGTGGCGCTGTTCCTGGCCTCCGACCTCTCGTCGTACATGACCGGCACGGTGCTGGAGGTCACCGGGGGGCGGCACCTCTGATGCGAACCGCCGTCATCTGTGAGCCGGTGCGCACGCCGATCGGTCGCTACGGCGGGATGTTCGGTTCACTGACGGCCGTCGACCTCGGCGTCGCCGCGCTCCGGGGACTGCTCGAGCGGACCGGCGTGGCTCCCCGGGACGTCGAGGACGTCATCCTCGGGCACTGCTACCCCAACAGCGAGGCGCCGGCGATCGGGCGGGTGGTGGCCCTCGATGCGGGCCTGCCGGTGACCGTCCCGGGTATGCAGGTCGACCGGCGCTGTGGTTCGGGCCTGCAGGCCGTGATCCAGGCCTGTCTCCAAGTGGCTTCGGGCGACAACGATCTGGTGGTCGCCGGCGGTACGGAGAGCATGAGCAACGTCGCGTTCTACTCCATCGACATGCGCTGGGGCGGGGCCCGCCACGGCGTGCGGGTGCACGACGGCCTGGCCCGCGGCCGGACCACCGCGGGCGGCAAGTTCCACCCGGTACCGGGCGGCATGCTGGAGACCGCCGAGAACCTGCGCCGCGAGTACGGCATCTCCCGGCACGAGCAGGACGAACTCGCCGCCGCATCCCATCGGCGGGCCGTCGCCGCCCAGAACAGCGGTGTCTTCGCCGAGGAGATCATCCCGGTCACGGTGCCGGGTCGGCGCGGCGACGAGGTGATCGACACCGACGAGCACCCCCGCGCCGACACCACCGTCGAGTCACTGGCCAAGCTGAAACCCGTTCTGGTCAAACAGGACCCGGAAGCCACCGTGACGGCGGGCAACTCTAGCGGGCAGAACGACGCGGCCGCGATGTGCCTGGTCACCACTCCGGAGCGGGCGGCCGAACTGGGCCTGACACCGCTGGTGCGGCTGGTGTCGTGGGGGTCTGCGGGAGTGGACCCCGCGGTGATGGGCATCGGGCCGGTGCCGGCCACCGAGGTGGCGCTGCGCAAGGCGGGCCTGGCGCTCGGCGACATCGACGTCGTCGAACTCAACGAGGCGTTCGCGGCGCAGGCGCTGGCGGTGATGCGGGAGTGGAGGTTCACCGATGCCGACCGGGAACGCACCAACGTGCACGGCTCCGGAATCTCGCTCGGCCACCCGGTGGGTGCCACCGGCGGACGGATGCTGGCCACGCTGGCCCGCGAGCTGCATCGCCGCGACGCGCGCTACGGCCTGGAGACGATGTGCATCGGAGGCGGGCAGGGCCTGGCCGCCGTGTTCGAAAGGGTGGGCACATTATGACGCGTTTGGCCCAGACACTGGGGCTGACCGAGTTCCAGACCGAAATCATCGCCACCGTGCGCCAATTCGTGGACAAGGAGATCATCCCCGCCGCTCAGGAGCTGGAGCACTCCGACACCTACCCGCAGGCCATCGTCGACCAGATGCGGGAGATGGGCCTGTTCGGGCTGATGGTGCCCGAGGAGTACGGCGGGCTCGGCGAGTCGCTGCTGACCTACGCCCTGTGCGTCGAGGAACTGGCCCGCGGCTGGATGAGCATCTCCGGGGTGATCAACACCCACTTCATCGTCGCCTACATGATCCGCCAGCACGGCACCGATGAGCAGAAACAGCGCCTCCTGCCGCGGATGGCCACCGGTGAGACCCGCGGTGCCTTCTCGATGTCGGAACCCGAACTGGGTTCGGATGTCGCCGCTATCCGCACCCGGGGCCGCCGCAACGGTGACGGCACCTACACAATCGACGGCCAGAAGATGTGGCTGA
>JAGQTW010000102.1:0-1245 GCA_020438785.1 Mycobacterium sp.
TGTTGCTCGGCGGTGAAAAGGCCTTTCTCGATGCATAATTCGCGCAACGCGATCTCGAGCACCTCGAAGTCGGTGATCTCGTCGACCATGGGTTTGACCGTGCGCGCGTGGTCGTGGTCGTGGTCATGGTCGTGACCGTGATCGGACATGAAGTATTTCCTTCCTCAGCCGACAGCTTCGAGCCACCGCTCGGGAATCTCGGTCTGCAGGGTGTCGTTCTTCGGGCCGGTGTAGTTGTCCCAGAGCTCGGACTGGTTGAACCGGACGATGTAGAACCACTCCGGCTTGGCATCCTCGCGAGCCCAGGTCTCGTCCTCGGGCGCGGGGCTCTCGTAGGTGACCTCGGCGATCACACCTTCGGCGCCGCGGGCGTACTCCGGTGTGCGGGTGTAGAACATCGCGGGCAGGTCCCGGACCCGCACGCGGTCACCCACCTTGAACCTCGCCGGGCCGGCCTTCCCGGCGAATATGCGTGGGTCCCCGACACCGAGCGCCTCGACGTGGAAGCGGTTTCGCTCGACGCCGTGGCCGTCGCCCTCGAATTTCGGCTCGGCATCCGGAAGCCGACCGCCGAGGCCGTCGGCGTAGCGGGCCTGCACCTCGGCCAGCCGATCGGTCAGCTCCGCCCAGGTGATGTGATGCTTCTCGATGAGCAGCCGGCCCACCGACCACAGCCACCGGGCGTAGTACGGAAGGCCGAGGTAGATCGCGCGTCCGACGTCGACGTTGCCGATCCGCCTGCGCTCCTCGGAGACCCAGATGCCACCCCAGCCGAGCACCTCGCAGAGCACGTAGGTCATCAGCTCCCACTGCTCTTCTTCCTTGTTCTCGTACAGCTCCGGCACGTTCAGCTCGCCACCCACGTCGTGGCTGGTCTTCATGTAGGCCAGGTAGTGGTCGTGGGTGATCATGTCCGGTGTCGGCCATTCGGGGACCTCGGGAAAGGTCGTCTTGAGCCTGGACACCAATGCCAGCTGCCTCGCCCGGTCCGCGGCACTCACCATTCGAGCCTCTTTCCACCCAGAGATGACCACATAGTAGCCGCTCTGGCAGGTGCGGTCACCAGACTTCGGCGAATCGTCACCCCCGGTTCAGGGGTAATTGACGTGGCCATTGGCGATGCCGCGCAATGACTTTCGGGCCCGGCGCCTACTTCCTTGTGGAGCGCCCCCGCGGAGACGCTGAGTTGAGGTCGATGGCGGCGCGAATCAGATCCGCGAGTGCGCCCTCGTCAATTTCCTCGCC
>JAGQTW010000102.1:1295-8303 GCA_020438785.1 Mycobacterium sp.
GGGTCGGCCAGCGCGGCGCCCTTGGCGAAGGTCAGTTTGACCACGCGCTTGTAGGTCTCGCCGGTGCAGATGATGCCGTAGTGGGACCACACCGGAACTCCGCGCCACTTCCACTCCTCGACGACGTCCGGGTCGGCTCGCTTGATGACCGCCCGGACCCGAGCCAACATCTCGCCGCGCCAGTCCCCCAGCTCCGCGATACGAGCGTCGATCAGGTCCGGCGCCGAGTCCGCGCCGTCGGTCGAGCCGTGCGATCTCGCCGCCATATCTGCCGCCGCCTTCTCCTAGCCCTCATTGGTTACCCGAGTTGCATTTTCCGTTTGCTGCAGGCGTCAAACAACGCCGTCGCAGATTTGCTGTTTCGGCCCCTCGGGATGTACATTCTTCGGCGGTCCAAATCGTCTCGGAAAGCAGAAGATGCGTACTCATCACCAGATTCGCGGCGTCTCGGCCCGGCCGCAACGAGGGCTGCGCTCGCACCGTGTTCTGCGCCCCGTCGCCGGCCAGTGCTTCGAGATCGACATCGCCCATCAGGGTGGTCAGTGGGTCATCCGCATCCCCGAAATCGACGATGTAACGGCGGCACCCACCCGCGCGGCGGTCGAACTTGCGGCACGTGAATGCATCGCAGCCCGCACCGGCATCCCGATCGGCTACATCTCGGTGTGGGTCAGGGACTGACGCCGCACCGCGTCAGCGGACCGGCCGGAACAGCGGTATCCAGACCCGGCTGTCCTCGGCGCCGGACACCGCGGTCCAATCCTCGAAGAACACCTCGACTTCGATGCCGACCCGCATGTCCTCGGGGGCCAAGCCGACCACGTTGGTGATGAGCCGGACGTCGGGCTCATCGGCCAACTCCACGATCGCCACCACGTAGGGCGGTTCGAATCCCGGAATCCACGGCTGCCGGTTGACGGTGAACGCCGCGACGGTCGCGCGACCCGAAACCGGCTCGGGTCCAACATCGCTGCTTCGGCACCGCCAGCACACCGGGCCCGGCGGGTGAAAGTAGTGCCCGCATCCGTGGCAATGGGAGATCAGCAACTGCCCGTCGCGCCCACCGGTCCAGAACGGCGCGGATTCCGGTGTGGGGCTGGGCGCCAGCCGTAGGCTCGGCCGCTGGTAGTCGCTCACCGGCTGCTCACCAACATCGAGCCGGCGACCGGGCCGCCGCCGACACCGACGGCCACGACCTCGGGTGTGCGGGGCGCCTGGCGCTCGCCGCCCTCCCCCCACAGCTGCACGCATGCCTCGTGCAGGAATCCCATGCCGTGCAGGCGCCCGCCGGACAGCTGACCGCCACTGGTATTGAGCGGCAACTCGCCGTCCAGGGCGATCCTCGTCCCACCCTCGATGAACTCGCCCACCCGCCCGTGCTCACAGAATCCCAGGGCCTCCAACCACATCACGGTCAGGAAGCTGAATCCGTCGTACAGCTGCGCCATGTCGACGTCGACGGGCCGCATGGTGGTGTTGTCCCACAGCGTTGCCGCCGAATCGTGGGCGGCCATCGTGGTGAGGTCGAACCGCTGTTCCCAGGTCGGCCGCTCGAACATCCCCGGCCCCACCGACTCCACGGTCAGCGGGTGCCGCGGCAGCCCGGCGGTGGCGTCCCGCCGCGACACGATCACCGCGGTCGCGCCGTCACACGGCACGTCGCAGTCGTAGAGGCACAGCGGCTCGGAGATCATCCGGGCGCCGAGATAGTCCGCCATCGTCAGTGGATCCCGATACACCGCATCGGGATTCAGCCCGGCGTTACGGCGCGCGTTCAGCGCGATCCAGCCGAGTTGTTCACGGGTGAGCCCGAATTCGTACATGTAGCGCTGGGCGGGCATGGCCAGCCAGTTCGCCGCCGAGAGGGCTCCGAAGGGCGCGGTCCACTCCATCTGCGGCGGCAGCCGTCCGCCACCACCGAGCAGCACCGACGCGTGACCGCCGCCGGCCTGCTGGGCCGCAGTCGACTCCCACACCGACCGGAACACCACGACGTGGTTGGCCAGGCCCAGCGTCACGGCCATGCACGCCTCGATCACCGGACCGATCTGTCCGGCGGTCTCCAGCGACGACATGTACCAGCGGCTGCGTAGGCCGAGTGCGGTGCGGACCTCGGTGATGCTGGCGCCGGAGAAACCGGCCGCCCCGGCCGCGGGGCCCGGATAACTGGCGATGCCGTCGACGTCGTCGATGTCCAGGCCGGCGTCGGCGATCGCCCGCAGCACCGCCTCCAGCGTCAGGTCCAGCCCGGTTCGGCCCAGGCGGCGGCCGACCTGCGACTTGCCGGCGCCGGTGATGACCGCCGTGCCGTCGAACGGCCCGCGACGCCCGGTCACGGCCCGGGCTCCGGCTTCGAATCCGGCGCCGCCTTGCGCGCCGCGAGCATCCGGTCGGTGATGGCCAGGGCCACCAGCACGTCGATCCCGGTTATCACCAGGCCGGCGTAGTACATCCACTTCACCGTGGGGTCGGGCTGAGCGGCGAAGTACACGGTCAGGAAGATCGGCCCGACGACGCCGACGACCAGGGTCATCAGCTGGACGCGAAGGTAGAGCAGGAGCGTGGGCATCTGTGCGCCTAGTCCGGTCCGACGGCGACCGGGTGCGCCGGATCCGAACTCCACTGCGACCACGAACCGGGGAACAGCGCGGGGTGCCGGCCCGCGGCGGCGAGCGCGGCCACCACCACGGCGGCGGTGATGCCCGAGCCGCAGTACACCCCGGCCCGGTTGGCGTCGGAGATTCCCGCCACGGACAGCACGGCGTCGAGTTCGGCGCCGGACAGGAAGCTGCCGTCGTCGTCGAGCACCGAGGTGCTCGGCAGGTTGCGCGCCCCGGGGATGTGGCCGGCAACCCGGTCTACCGGTTCGACGTCGCCGCGGAAACGTTCGGGCGCACGGGCGTCCAGCAGGGTTCCGACTCGAGCGGCCACCTGTTCGGCGGTCAGCGTCGGCAGCGCGCCGGCATACAGGTCCTCGTGGGGCACCGGCACATCGCCGGGCGGCGGTTGCGGCACATCGGTGTCCAGCGCGCCGCCGGCGGACCGCCAAGCCGCCAGGCCGCCGTCGAGGATCCGGACGCCGGGGAGTCCCGCCGCGGTGAGCACCCACCACGCGCGGGCCGAACCCGCCCGGTTCCAGTCGTCGTACACGACGACCGGGATGCCCTGCCGAAGGCCCCACCGGCGTGCGGCGGCCGCGACGGCCTGCCCGGTGGGCAGCGGGTGCCGTCCCCGGCCGGTGACGCTGTGATCGGAAAGCTCGTCCTCCAGCGAGACGTACACCGCGCCCGGGATGTGGCCCTGCCGGTAGGCGGTGCTGCCGTCAGGTTCGCTCAGCTGCCAGCGCACATCGAGGATCGACACCGCTTCCCCGGCCGCCAGCCGGGTTATCAGGTCCTCGGCCGTAATCAGCACATCCGAGCGCGGTGTCATCGTCACACTCGCAGGGTAGGCATGGCGTCGGCGCTGCCGAAGTCGATCTGGGCGGCCGGGTTGGCGATCGCGGTGACCAACCCGGTTCCGAACGGCCCGCGGTCGTCGAAGAGGGTCGCGCTGCCGACCGAGATGCCGTCGGCGCACCAGTGCGAATCGCCTTGCACCCCAACGAACTCGCCGATGGGGAGCCGCGACAGCGCAACGGTGAGGTCGCCGTTGATGTAGCCGATGCCCTTGGTGCCGAGATTGCTGACCAGGCTGGTGGCCTCGGCGACGATGACCGCGCGCACGAAAGGGGTGGCGTCGAGACCGGCCACCGCGTCGATGGCGCGGTGGTAGACGCGCTTGCGGGAGGCGTTCTGGTGGTCCGCCCCGGTGGGACTCCAGCCCGCGTCGTCGCTGCCGATGTAGAACGAGTTGCCGTCGGCGCGCGGCGGCGGGGTGAACGTTGCCTGCCCCGACCATTCCCGCCCCGGCGGGGCCTGCGAGGTCCGGTACTGCACGAGGCTGGCGCGGGCGACCGTGGTCTCGCCCTGCCGCACCTCGCACTCGGCGTTGCGCACCCGGTGACCATCCCGGATCAGCCGGGTGCGGGTCGTCGTCGGCAGCTTGCGTGCGGCCTTGAACAGGTCGACGGTCAGCCGGGCCGGCACGAATCCGGCCATGCCGTACTGCTGCTCGAGGGTGGCCGCCGCCAGGGCCACCACGGCCGGGCCGTTGAGCATGTCCTCGCCCCAGCGGCTGCGGGAGAACTCGGTCGGCGTGAACGTGCCGTCAGCCTCTGCGATGAAATGCGCCGGACGGGAGCCCATCGGGGCATCCTCGCACAGCACCCTCGATTACCGCGGGCGGATACTTAGCCGACATAATCGACACCGGAGGGCCGAAGCGACGAAGGGATGGACGTGTCCGAAGTCGACGCTGCCGGCACCCCGGCCTCGGCGCGGCGCCACCCGGAACCGTCCAGGCTGCTGGTCCCCACGCTGAGCGTCGTCGCGCTGACGGTGGCGGTGCTGCAGACCGGTGTGGTGCCCGTCCTCGGTGTCATCGCCCGGCAGTTGCACGCCTCCACGGTCGATGTCAGCTGGGCGGTGACCGCCAACCTGCTGGCGGCGGCGGCCACCACCCCGCTCATCGGCCGGCTCGCCGATCTGCACAGCAAGAAGCGGGTGCTGCTGTGGGTGCTGGGCGCCGTGCTGGCCGGGTCGCTGATCGCGGCGACCACGTCATCGCTGCCGCTGCTGATCGCGGCCCGGGTAATGCAGGGCGCCTCGTTCTCGCTCTACCCCATCGGTGTGTCGATCCTGCGCGACGAACTGCCGGAGGACCGGCTGATGCGGGCGATGGCGGTGCTGTCCGGGACCCTGGGCTTCGGCGGTGGCATCGGCCTGGTCGTGGTCGGCCTGCTGATGAGCGGTGACGCCGGCTACCACCGGGTTTTCTGGCTGACCACCGTGTTCACCATCCTGGTGATCGCGGCCGTGGTGCTGCTCGTTCCGTCCCGGCCCGGCCACCGCGTCGGCACCATCGACTGGGCGGGCGCCGCGGGCCTGGCGATCGGCCTGTCGGGCGTGCTGCTCGCGATCACCCAGGCCCATGTCTGGGGGTGGCTGTCCGTGCGAATCATCGGCTGCGGCGTCATCGGGGTCACATCGCTCGGCCTGTGGTGGTGGTGGGAACGCCGCTGTGCCCAGCCGCTGGTGTCGACCAGCATGCTGGCGCGGCGCCCGATCCTGCTGACCAACATCGCGACCGTCCTGGTGGGCATGGGCCTGTATTTCGCCTTCCTCGGACTCACCGGCTTCGTCGAGGCGCCGGTGCGCAGCGGCTACGGCTTCGGCGCCACGGTCCTGGCGGCCAGCGTGGTGTTCCTCCTGCCGGGAGCGTTCGCCGGCTTCCTGACCTCGCTGGCCAGTGGTCGCTACATCGACCGGTTCGGGGCCCGCGCGGTGTTGATCGCGGGGGCCGCGGCGGGGGCCGCCGGTTTCGTCCTGCTGGCGACCGCGCATTCCGCGCCCTGGCAGGTGATCGCGGCCGGAGTGCTGGCCAACGCCTACATCAGCCTGGCCTACGGGGCGCTGCCCGCCCTGGTGGTCCGGGAGGTGGCGGCCGGCGAGACCGGGGTCGCGACGAGCATGAACGCCATCGCCCGCACGATCGGCAGTTCGATCGCCGCCGCGATCGTGGCCCTGCTGCTGGCCCGCTCCACGAACGGATACACCCCGGAGAGCAGCTACACCCTCATCTTCGGGCTCGGCGCGGGAACCGCCGTCCTGGCGATGGTGCTCATCGCCGGCACCCGCCCCGAGCTGCGGCAGATCGAATCGGTCGAGGACATCAGCAAATCGCGCGCGATGAACCACGAGTGGGGCTGAGCCGCAGCGGTTTTCACTGCCCGCCGTGGTTGGGTTCGACGCGGTCGACGAGCTCACGGGCCAGCGCGAAGGCCGACGTGGCCGCCGGGGACGGCGCATTGCGGACGTGGGAGACGCTGCCGTCGCGGGCGATCACGAAGTCGTCGACCAGCGATCCGTCCCGACCGACCGCCTGCGCGCGGACCCCGGCGTGCGAGCTGCCGTCGAGATCGTCGACGGACAGCCCGGGCAGGTACCTGGCCGCGGCGGCCACGAAAGCCTGTCTGCTGGCGGCCATCCGGATCTCGTCGAGCCCCACCCGCCAGTACCGGCGGGCCACCCGCCAGGACCCGGGCCAGGTCGCCGTCTCCCAGCTATCCCGCCAGTTCCACCGGCGCAGCAGGTAGGCGTCGCGGGCCGCCACCATCATCGCGGTGGGGCCCAGCGTCACCGCGCCGGTGATGTGCCTGGTGATGTGCACACCGAGGAACGGCAGTTCCGGATCGGGCACCGGGTAGATCATCCCGTTCAGCCGGGGTCGTCGCGTCGGCGTGAGCCCGAGGTAGGCGCCGCGGAACGGCACGATCTGCGGGTCGCGGGGGGCACCCGCGCGGCGCGCCAGCCGGTCGGCCCACAGTCCCGCACAGGCGATCACGGTGCGCGCCGGCAGCGGGGCTTCGCGGGTGCGGACGACGGGGTTCGCGCCCCCGTCGATCTCGGTCACCTCGGTACCGAACCGAATGTCCGCTCCGGCCGCGGTCAACTCGCCCACCAGCGCGCGGGCCACCGCCGGGTAGTCCACGATCCCGGTGTTCGGCGCATGCAGGGCTTGCAGTCCAACGGCATTGGGCTCGATGTCGGTGATTTCGTCGGGCCCGACGCGCAGCAGCCCGGGAACCGCGTTGGCGATGCCGCGGGCCTCCAGGTCGTCGAGTCGGGGCAGTTCGTCGGCGGAGACCGCCACGATCAGCTTGCCGCACCGCTCGTGCGGGATGCGGTGTTGTTCGCAGTACTCGTACATCAGCCGGGCGCCCTCGACGCACAGCCGGGCCTTGAGCGACCCGGGCTGGTAGTAGATCCCGCCGTGGATCACCCCCGAGTTGTGGCCGGTCTGGTGTTGCGCCGGACCGGGTTCGCGTTCCAGCACCGCCACCGAGTCCGCGGACCGGCGCCGCAGCCACTCCCGCGCCACCGCCAGCCCCACGATGCCGGCGCCCAC
>JAGQTW010000103.1 GCA_020438785.1 Mycobacterium sp.
TCGTGCCGCTGATGGCCGGCGGCGGGCTGTACGAGACCGGGGCCGGCGGCTCGGCGCCCAAACACGTCAACCAGTTGCTGGAGGAGAACCACCTGCGCTGGGACTCGCTCGGCGAGTTCCTGGCTCTCGGCGCCAGCCTGGAGGACCTGGGCACCAAGACCGGCAACAAGCGCGCCAAGATCCTGGCCGACACGTTGGACGCCGCAACCGGCGAGCTGCTGGACAACAGCAAGAACCCGTCGCGCAAAACCGGTGAGCTCGACAACCGCGGCAGCCAGTTCTACCTGGCGATGTACTGGGCACAGGCGCTCGCCGAGCAGACCGAGGACGCCGAGCTGGCCAAGACGTTCGCCCCGCTGGCCAAGTCGCTGGCCGAGAACGAGGCCACCATCGTGGCCGAACTCTCCGAGGCCCAGGGTCATCCCGCCGACATCGGCGGCTACTACGCACCGGACCCGGCGAAGACCACGGCGGTGATGCGGCCCAGCAAGACGTTCAACGCCGCGCTGGAGAAGGTGCGCAGCGGCAAGTAGCCGTCAGCCGGAGTCGGCCTGCCGCATCGGTGGTGTGTGCCGGTCGACCCACTCGACGATCAGGTCGGCGATGCGCTGCGGCGCCTCGAACATCGGGATGTGCCCGACCCCGTCGAGCTGAGTGACGGCGCTGATCTCCGGGATGTGCTTGAGGAAATGCTTGGTGAACCGCGGGTGCGGCAGCACCCGGTCGCGTTCGCAGATCACCAGGTGCGTCGGGATGGTGGTCTCGGTGAGCTGCATCAGCCCCGGCAGCAGCAGTGCCTTGATCAGCAGCTGGTAGTACGCCCGGCAATGCGTGACGTCGTCGATGATCTCCAGCAGGTGCTCGTCGGACAGCCCGGCCGGGGTGGCGCTGATCGGCACGCTGGCGGCCTGTTTGGCGAACGGCAGGCGCAGCGCCCGCTCCCGCAGCGCCACGGCGGTCAGCCAGACCGGCAGGCCGGCGACGAACTTGGCGACGATCTCGTACTTGACCGGCGACCAGCGGTGCCAGCCGCCGGCGGGCGCGATGGCGGTGAGGGTGCGGGCCCGGCCGCGCCGTTCGAGTTCGAACGCCACCCAGCCGCCCAGCGAGTTCCCGACGATGTGGGCGGTGTCCCAGCCCAGGGCGTCGAGTTGGGACTCGATGTGATTGGCCATGGTGTCGGTGTCCAGGAACCAGGACCGGGTGGCCGGGCCGCCGTTGTGGCCGGCCATCGTGGGGGCGAACACCTCGTAGCGGCCGGTGTCGGCCAGCCGCGGGGCGACGTCGGTCCAGACGTAGGACGACATCATGAAGGGGTGCAGCAGCAGGATCGGTTCGCCCGCCCCCGCATGGATCGGTTCCCGTGACGTCACAACCCGACCGTAAAGGCGATACCGCCGGTACCGCAAGGTAGGTTTCCGGCCGTGATCGTGAGCACCATCAACGTCAACGGCATCCGCGCGGCGGTGCGCGAGCGGTCCCCGGAGAATCGGGGTCTGCTGCACTGGCTGTCGCGGACCGAGGCCGACGCGGTATGCCTGCAGGAGACCCGCGCCGACGACGGGCAACTGGCCGAGGCGCTGGCGCCCGCCCTGGCCGACGGCTGGCATCTGGCCTCGGCGTGCCCGAACACCAAGGGGCGGTGCGGGGTCGCGGTACTGAGCCGCACCCCGTTCACGGATATCCGGATCGGTTTGGCCGCAACCGAATTCGCTGACCACGGCCGGTATGTGGAGGTCGACGTCGACGGCCCGGCCGGTCCGGTCACGGTGGGCAGCGTCTACGTGCACACCGGCGAGGCCGGCACCGAGCGGCAGGTGGAGAAGGAACGCTTCATGGCTGCGCTGGGCAAGCGGATGGCCGAGCTGACCGCCGACGACCGCGAGGCGGTGATCTGCGGCGACTGGAACATCGCCCACACCGAGTCCGACATCAAGGCGTGGAAGGCCAACGTCAAGAAGGCCGGGTTCCTGCCCTCCGAGCGGCGGTGGCTGACCGAGCTCATCGAGTCCGGCTGGGTGGACGTGGTGCGCAGCGTGCACCCGGATGTGGCGGGCCCGTACAGCTGGTGGTCCTGGCGGGGCCGCGCCTTCGACAACGACGCCGGCTGGCGCATCGACTACCACCTGGCCACCGCCGGGCTGGCCCAACGCACCGTGTCGGCCCGGGTGGAGAGGCCCGCCGCGTACGCCCTGCGCTGGTCCGATCACGCGCCGGTGACCGTCGAGTTCGGCTAGCAGCCGTCCCGGTTGGGCGCCTCCCGGCCCTGCGGGGCGCTGCCGACCGCCGCGGCCACCGCCTCGAGCACCCGCGGATCGGAGGTCAGCGAGGTGGTCGGCGGCAACTGCGCGACCATCGATACGTAGTCGCTGTGGGTGTCGTCGAAGGTGTAGCAGCGCCGCCGCGGCAGGATCGCGTCCTCGATGTCCTGCGCCAGCGCGCTGCGCAACGCCACGATCCCGTCGTTGGGCCACACCGCCGGGTTGACCGCGCCGGGCTTGGTGAACCGGTTGCCGGCGATCAGCACCACCGGGATGTCGGCGAGCACGCCGGCCTGCCACTGGTTCCAGCCCCCGATGCCCATCAGGTACGCCTGGCTGAGTTCGCGTGCCGAGCCCGAAACGAAGGCCGCGGCGATGTCCCTGGCATAACCCGTCATCTGGCTTTCGCACATCGCATCGCCGAGGCAATCATCCAGGGGCACAGTGCCATCGGCATGGTCGGCCAGATACGAACCCTGCCACGGCGTGCCGATCGCGATGAGCGAGCGGACCTTCACCGGCGAGCCGATCTCGGCCAGCGCCCGGATGGCCGCCCGCGCGTACAGCCCGCCCATCGAGTGCCCGACGAGGTCGACCTCCTGCACCCCCTTGTCGGTGCGCAGCCAGTCGAGGAACCGCGCCAGGTGCTCCCCGGCGAGGTCGATGCTGCCTGTGGTGTCGATGGTCATGGTCTCCGGCGGCGTGGTCGGGCAGATGCCGAACGCCCCGGAGCCGATCTGGTCGTGCACCTGGCCCCGGCCCGCTGCCGCCGGCGCGGTGTAGACGGCGTCGCCCTTGCCCAGCAGGTGCGCGCGCAGAGCGGTGGCGGTGCCGCCCGCCGCCAGCCCGGTGGCGCACCCGGCCCCGGTGGTGGTGAAGGGGGTGGTGCTGGCCAGCCCCGAGACGATCACCACGGCGGTGGACGTCGCGCGGTTGCCGGTGGTCCCCGAGCCGCAACCGGCGAGCAGCAGCATGACGGCGGCCGCCGCGAGCAGCCTGCGGGTTATGACGGGCAGCCTTCCCGGTTCGCGCCGGCGAGGGCCCTGGGCGCGTCCTCGATGGCCTTGTGCACCACGTCGAGAACGGCGGGGTCCCAGGTCAGGGCGGTTTCCCAGTCCAGGCCGGCGGCGTTCGAGACGAAGATGCTGTGGGTGTCGTCGAAGGTGAAGCAGCGCCGGTGCGCCAGCACCGGGTCGCCGATGTCCTTGGCCAGCGCACTCTGCAGGGCCACCAGGCCGTCGTTCGGCCACACCGCCGGGTTCGCCTGCCCGGCGGGGGCGGTGAACTTCTTGCCGCCGATCAGCACCACCGGGATCTTGTCCAGCACACCGGACTGGAACTGGTTCCAGCCGTTCTGGCCCATCAGGAACGCCTGGTTGACCTCGCGGCCCGAGCCGGCCATCAGCTGCAGCACCCGGCCCTTGAACGTGTTCATGGCCGATTCGCAGAATTTGTCGCCGAGGCAGTCGCTCAGCGGCACGATGCCGTTGGCGAAGTCGGACAGATAGGACCCCTGCCACGGCGTGCCGATGGTGGTCAGCGAGCGCACCTTCACCGGGGCGTTGGTGGTGGCGAGCACCCGGATGGCGGCGCGGGAGTACAGCCCGCCCATGGAATGGGCGACGAAATCGACCTCGGTGATGCCCTTTTCGGTGTGCAGCCAGTTCAGGAACCGGGCCAGGTGCTCGCCCGCGGTGTCGATGCTGCCGGTGGAGTTCACGGTCATGTTCTCCGGCAGCGTGACCGGGCAGACCCCGAACGAGCCGAAGCCGGTCTGGTCGACCACCTGCCCGCGCCCGGCCATCGCCGGCGAGGTGAACACGGTGTAGCCCTGCTTGAGCAGGAACTCGCGCAGCGCGGTGTCGGTGTTGCCCGCGGCCAGGCCGGTGGCGCAGGCCTCGTCCTTGGAGGTGTACGGACTGGTCGCGTCACCGCCGGAGACGATCACCACCGCCTGGGAGGCCGAGCGCTTCTCGCCGCCGTCGGAGTTCCCCCCGCAGCCGGCCAGCATGGTCACCGTCATCACCGCCGCTATCGCCACCGCCGGGGCGGCCAGGATTCGTCGCACGAAGCAGGATGCTAGCCCCGAAACCCCTCGTGACAGGATTGATCCATCATGAGTGAGTCAGCCCGGCGCGTCGTGTTCTCCGGCGTGCAACCGACGTCCGATTCCCTGCATCTCGGCAACGCACTGGGCGCCGTCGAGCAGTGGGTGGGTTTGCAGGACGACCACGACGCGTTCTTCTGCGTGGTTGATCTGCATGCCATCACCGTGCCGCAGGACCCGGCGGTGTTGCGCCAGCGCACCCTTCGCACCGCGGCGCAGTACCTGGCGCTGGGCATCGACCCCACCCGCTCCACCATCTTCGTGCAGAGCCAGGTGCCCGCGCATGCCGAATTGGCTTGGGTGCTCGGCTGTTTCACCGGGTTCGGGCAGGCCTCCCGGATGACGCAGTTCAAGGACAAGTCGCAGAAGCAGGGCGCGGACTCCACCACGGTGGGGCTGTTCACCTACCCGGTGTTGATGGCCGCCGACGTGCTGCTCTACGACAGCGACCTGGTTCCGGTCGGGGAGGACCAGCGTCAGCACCTGGAACTGGCCCGCGACGTCGCGCAGCGGTTCAACGCCCGGTTCCCGGACACCTTCGTCATCCCCGAGCCGATGATCCCGAAAGCCACCGCCAAGATCTTCGACCTGGCCGACCCGACCGCGAAGATGAGCAAGTCCGCGGGCACCGATGCGGGGCTGATCAGCCTGCTCGACGACCCGGCGGTGTCGGCGAAGAAGATCCGTTCGGCCGTCACCGACAGCGAGCGCGAGATCCGTTACGACGTCGAGGCCAAGCCGGGGGTGTCCAACCTGCTGTCCATCCAGTCGGCGGTGACCGGCACCTCCATCGACACGCTGGTGAGCGGGTACTCCGGGCGCGGGTACGGCGACCTGAAGAAGGACACCGCGGACGCCGTCGTCGCGTACGTCACGCCGATCAAGCGGCGCGTCGACGAGCTTCTCGCCGACCCCGCCGAGCTCACCGCGACCCTGGCCAAGGGCGCCGACCATGCCCGCGACGTGTCGGCGAAGACCCTCGGGCGGGTATACGACCGGCTAGGGTTTCTGCCGAGCAGTCAGTGACCCGTGACCCGGAGGAGCTGGCATGACCGAACCGGCCGAACCCGGCTTCATCGACCGGTTGCGCGCCCGGTTCGGGTGGTTCGACCACGTCATGCGCGCCCAGGAGCGCTACCAGCGCGCCAAGGGTGACTTCTACGCCGCCGGCATCACCTATTTCACGATCTTCGCGTTGTTCCCGTTGCTGATGGTCGGCTTCGCCGCAACGGGTTTCGTGCTGGCCAGCCGACCGCAGCTGTTGGCCGAGATCGAGAACCGGATCAAGGCCAGCTTCTCGGGGACCCTGGGCACCCAGGTGGTCAACCTGATGGACACGGCGATCCAGTCGCGCACCTCGGTCGGCATCATCGGCCTGGCCACCGCGGCGTGGGTCGGGCTGGGCTGGATGGCGAACATGCGCGAGGCGCTCAGCCAGATGTGGTTGCAGCGCGACGAGCCGAAGGGTTTCGTCCGCACCAAGTTGTCCGACCTCGTCGCCCTGGTGTCGGCGTTCTTCGCGATCCTGGTGACCATCGTGCTCACCGCGCTGTCCGCCCCGAGCCTGATGGGCCGGGTGCTGGAGTTGGTCGGGGTGCACGACTCCCCGGGTCTGAACGCGACGCTGCGGGTGGTCTCGCTGGTGATGTCGTGGCTGGTGTCCTGGCTGGCGTTCACCTGGGTGATCGCCCGGCTG
>JAGQTW010000104.1:0-1092 GCA_020438785.1 Mycobacterium sp.
AGCGGGTGTGGCCGGTGACTGTTGCATTCCCGGGCGGCACCGAGTAACCGGGGACGACCGTCCGGGGCGACACTCGTTGTGCCCGGGTCAGGGCAGCGGCTCGGCCAGCGCCGAGGCGACCTCGGCCACCGCGGTGCCGGCGGCGATCTCCCGGCTCTCCCCGGTGAACCGGTTGCGCAACTCGACCACGCCGTCGGCCCAGCCGCGTCCCACCACGACGATCCACGGCACGCCGAGCAGCTCGGCGTCCTTGAACTTCACCCCGGGTGAGGCCGTCCGGTCGTCCAGCAGCACCTCGAGGCCGAGGCGGTCCAGATCGGCTGCCAGCTCACCCGCGCCGGTACGCGCCTCGGGATCCTTGTTGGCGATGACGACGTGCACGTCGAACGGCGACACCGAACTGGGCCAGCGCAGCCCGAGCTCGTCGTGGTGCTGCTCGGCGATCACCGCGACCAGCCGCGAGACCCCGACCCCGTAGGAACCCATGGTCAGCCGCACCGGCTTGCCGTCCTCGCCGAGCACGTCGGCGGAGAAGGTGTCGGTGTACTTACGGCCCAACTGGAAGATGTGGCCGATCTCGATACCGCGGGCCGACACCAGCGGGCCCGCGCCGTCCGGTGACGGGTCGCCGTCGCGCACCTCGGCCGCCTCGATCGTGCCGTCCGGAGTGAAGTCCCGGCCGGCCACCAGGCCCACCACGTGCTTGCCCGTTTCGTCGGCGCCGGTGATCCAGGCCGTCCCGTCCACCACCCGCGGATCGACCAGATAGCGAACCCCGTTGGCCAACAAGGCCTTCGGGCCGATGTAACCCTTCTTCAGGAACGGGTACCTGGCGAAGTCGGCGTCGTCGAGCATGGCGTAGTCGGCCGGGTCCAGCGCGGCGCCGAGGCGCTTGTCGTCGACCTCGCGGTCACCGGGCAGCCCGATCGCCAGCAGTTCCCACTCCCCGCCCGGCGCGCGGACCTTCAGCAGCACGTTCTTCAGGGTGTCGGCCCCGGTGACGGGGCGGCCGGCGAACTGCGGGAGCGCGGCGCCGTTGGCCCAGTCCACCAGCGTGGCGATGGTCGGAGTGTCGCCGGTGTCGTAGACCTG
>JAGQTW010000104.1:1151-6248 GCA_020438785.1 Mycobacterium sp.
GCCTCGACGTTGGCGGCGTAGCCCGACTGCAGGCACCGCACGAAGGTGTCCTCGCCGATCTCGCTCTCGGCAAGGAACTCCTCGGAGGCGCTGCCACCCATCGCGCCCGATACCGCCGAGACTATGACGTACTGAATCGCCATGCGGGAGAACATCTTCTGATACGCCTCGCGGTGGGCGTGGTAGACGGTCTTGAGCCCGTCCTCGGCGAGGTCGAACGAGTACGAGTCCTTCATGATGAACTCGCGGCCGCGCAGAATGCCCGCGCGCGGGCGGGCCTCGTCGCGGTACTTCGTCTGGATCTGGAACAGCAGCAGCGGAAAGTCCTTGTAGGAGCTGTACTCACCCTTGACCGTCAGGGTGAAGAACTCCTCGTGGGTGGGCCCCAGCAGGTAGTCGTTGTCGCGGCGGTCCTTGAGGCGGAACACGCCGTCGCCGTACTCGGTCCAGCGGTTGGTGGCCTCGTAGGGCGCCCGCGGCAACAGCGCGGGGAACAGGATCTCCTGGCCGCCGATCGCCACCATCTCCTCGCGCACGATCGACTCGATCCGGCGCAGCACCCGCAGACCCAACGGCAGCCAGCTGTACAGGCCGGGCGCGATCGGCCGGATGTAGCCGGCCCGGATCAGCAGCTTGTGGCTGGGCACTTCGGCGTCGGCCGGGTCGTCGCGCAACGTGCGCAAGAACAGCTCGGACATGCGGGTGATCACAGCGGACAACCTTACTGATGGGCCGTAGACGGCCCGGCGGCGGTTTCGCGGCCGGGCCGATGGAAGACCGCGGCGCCGATCAACGTCACCAGCACTCCCCCGACGATCCAGCAGATCAGCACCACCACCGGATGGTTGACACCGTGGCCGCCGAAGTAGACGACGCGCCGGATGGCCTCGGTTCCGGCCCCGTTGGGCAGATAGCTGCTGATCGCCCGCCAGAACGGCGGCAGCACCGAGGGCTGATACGCGCCGCCGGCCGACGGGTTACCGAGGATGACGAAGATGATCACCGTCAACCCGATCCCGATGACGCCGAACAACGTCTGCAGCGCGATTGTCACCGTCGTCGCGGACAGGGTCACCAACGTCCCGATCCCCGCGATCGACCAGAAGTGGCCGTTCATCGCGTGCAGCACCGGTTCGGCCACCACCGCACCGCCGAGGCCGGAAAGCAGTGCGTAGGGCACCGTGATGCCCAGGCGCCAGAACACCCGCGGGAAGGTCGCCGGCCGCGAGCCTTTGGCGATGCCCAGCAGCGAGGCGAACAGGTACCCGCCCACCACCCAGCCGATCACCAGGTAGAACCCCGACATGCCGCGGCCGTCGCCGGGCAGCAGCGGGACGACGTCGTCGACGGCGACGGTGCGCTGCTGCGCCGCAGTCACCTTGGTGAACACCTGCTGGACCGCGCCGGACACCGCGGTGCCCCCGCCGGAGGCCACGAGCAGCCGATCGGCGGTGCCCGCCGGGTCGAACAGGTAGACCGCGGAGGTCGATCCGGTGCGCAGCGCCTCGCGGGCGGTGTCCTCGTCGTCGGTCGCGGTGGCGGCCAGCGGCTCGCCGGTCAGGCCGTTGAGCTTGTCGACGATCTGCCCGGCCGCCTGGGCGGGTGCGACCACTTCGACGGGAATGCGGTGCGGTGTCGGCGAGTGGAAGGCCCCCAGGTAGGACAGGATGAAGCCCAGCTGCAACAGCAGCACGCCGAGCCCCATTGCGAGGCTGCGCGGCGCGACGGCATCGCGGAAGCGGTCCTGCCACGTTTCCGGGGGCTCGACAGCGATGTGTTTGTTGACGGGCGTGGCGGCCATTCGGCTCATCTTCCTCCGGCCCCGCCGCGGGCCGGGGATCTAGGGTGGATGGGTGACAGCTGAATCATCGCGCACCGGTTCCGCGTTGGCCGCTCAGCCCTATGCCGGCCGGATGCCCGCTCGGGTCGGCGACATGGCCGTCGAGACGCACGGCATCGCACCGATTCCGCCCGGCAACCGCTACGGCACCGCGCGCCGACTGTTCACCGTGTGGTTCGCCCCGCAGGTCAACATGACGGTGGTGTTCACCGGCACGCTGGCGATCGTGCTGGGGCTGGGTTTCTGGCTCGGTCTGCTGGCGATGGTGATCGGCACCGTGGTCGGGTGTCTGGCGGTCGGCTACCTGTCCACCTGGGGTCCGCGCACCGGCACCGCGCAACTTCCCAACGCGCGCATGGCTTTCGGCGGCACGGTGGCCGTGGTGGCGGTCATCCAGTGGCTGTCGTCGATCGCCTGGGACGGGCTGGTCGGGCTGTTCGGCGGCGAGGCACTCGCCGAACTGCTGGGCATGCCGTTCTGGCTTGCGGTGGTGATCGTACTGGCGGCCCAGGGCGTCGTCGGCGTCCTCGGCTACGAGGTAATCCACCGGGTGCAGGCGGTCATGACGGTGGTGCTGATCGTCACGTTCGCGATCTTCGCCGTGAAACTGGTGACCGGCCACCAGGTCGTCACGGCACCGACACTGGCCGGCGCCGATCTGTCCGGCGCCTTCGTGCTGGAGGTCACGATCGCGCTGAGCCTGGCCATCTCCTGGGCCAGCTACGCCTCGGACTACAGCCGCTACCTGCCGGTGAACACCTCGCGCACAGCGGTTTTCGGCTACACCTTCGCCGGTCTCGCGGTGGCCTACATCGCGGTGCAGGCGATCGGGGTGGCCGGCGCGGAGGTTCTCACCGACCAGACGGCGCAGGGCATCCGGTCGATCATGGGTGGCGGGGTGCTGGGGGCGCTGGCGCTGATCGTGGTCGCGCTCAGCTCGGTGGCCTCCAACGCGATGAACGACTACAGCGGATCGCTGGCGTTGCAGACCGTCGGGGTGCGGGTGCGCAGGCCGGTGTCGGCCGTCGTGGTGGTGGTCATGGCGTTCGCGTTGATCATGTGGCTGCACTCCGGCGACATGGCCGGCCGGTTCCAGGGCGTGCTGTTGTTCGTCAGCTACTGGATTCCGGCGTTCGTCGCGATCGTGGCCATCGACTGGCGCTACCGCAGTGCCGGGCGCGAAGAGGTCAACCCGGCGGAGGAGAGTACCGGCCGCGCGGATGCCTGGGTGGCGCTGGGGGTGTTCCTGGTCGCGTTCGCCGCGGCGGTGCCGTTCATGCACACCAACCTGGTCGTCGGACCGGTCGCGGCGGCGCTACACGGGGCCGATCTGGCCTACTTCGTGAACTTCCTTGTGGCAGGCGCACTTTACGGCGGCTACCGGATCTGGCGGATGCGCCGCTCCTAGCAATTCCCGCCAGCTACATCGACTGTGCATCTGTGGCGCCGAGTGTGTGTCCCTGGCGATGGATCGGCGAGATCCTCGCCGCCAGCGCACACTGGACGCCCTCGACGCACACTCGACGAGGGCGTGACTAGAGCTCACCGGCCTCGACCGCCTCGCGGGTGTGCTGAGCGGCCGCGATCTGCTGGGCCGAGAAGCGAATCCCGAGCGCGGTGATACCCACGATGACGGCCACCCCGGCCACCCACAGCAGCGAATAGGTGTAGCCGTAGCCGAGCGCATCGAGTTGGCTCGGGGTCATGTCCTTGACCGGTCCGGTGGTGCCGCCGAGGTACAGCGTGCGCGACGTCTGCACCGCCTGGATGACCACCAGCACCACCGGCCCGCCGAGGTTGTAGACCATCAGCGTGATCGCCGACACCGGGCCGATCTCCTTGGGCCCGACCTCGGCGACAGCACACAGCGGCAGGATCACCGAGATCACCCCGATGCCGAAGCCGCCGATCACGATCGGCAGGAACAGGTCGGGAAAGTACGGGATGGTGCGGGTCAGCGTCGAGCCGAACAGCATCGCCGCCAGCACGAACGCCCCGCCGCCGATGATCAGCCAGCGTGGCGGGACGTGCGGGGCCGCGCGGGCGGCCAGGACGTTGCCGACGCCGAACGCGATGGCGAACGGGATGAAGCTGACGCCGGCCCGTAGCGCGGAATAGCCGAGCACGTCCTGCACCAGCAGGCCGATCATCACGGTCAGCGTGAGCATCACCCCGCCGGCCAGGAACAGCGACACGAACGTCATCACCCGGTTGGTGTTGTCGAAAACCGCGAACGGCACCAGGGGGTTGTCGGCGCTGCGCTCGACGAACAGGAACGCGACGAAGAACACCACGACGGCCACCGACGCGCCGATCACCCACGGGTCGACCCAGCCGCGCGGCGGCCCCTGGGTGAACACCAGCACCGCCGCGGTACAGGCCAGCGTGGCCAGCAGCGCGCCGGTGATGTCGAGCTTGAGCCGCTCGTGGCGGGTCTCCTCGAGGCGGGTCAGCCCGATCGCGATGATGACGATCCCGATCGGCAGGTTGATCAGGAAGGCCAGCCGCCACGACACCACGGTCAGGGCCCCGCCGAGCACCAGGCCGAGCACCGAGCCGACGCCCTGCATGGCCGCCGACATCGCCATCGCCCGGTTGCGGGCGTGGCCGACGGCATAGGTGGTGGCGATCAGCGCCAGGCCGGTGGGTGCGGCCACCGCCGCACCGATGCCCTGCAGTGCGCGGGCCGCGATCAGCAGCGGGCCGTCGGTGGCCAGCCCGCAGGCGGCCGAGGCGATGGTGAAGACGCCGACCCCGGAGATGAATGCCCGCTTGTGGCCGATGGCGTCGCCGACCCGCCCGCCGAGCAGCAGCAGGCCGCCGAAGGTGAGCACGTAGGCGGTGATGACCCAGCTCTTGGCCGCGTCGGACAGGCCCAGCTCGGCCTGCATCCGGGGCAGCGCGACGATCACGATGGTGCCGTCCAGGGTGGACATCAGCTGCATGCCGGTGATCGCGACGATCGCCAGGCCGAGCGTGGTGGCAAGCGGTCTGGCGGGCGGCTGCGGAGAGCTCACGCCAGACATGGCTAGCTACCCTACTGTGGCGGTGCTCCGCCGGGCGGCAGCGTCAAGCGGATCGAGCGCGAGCTAAAGCTCTCCCGCGTCATCCGCCCAATTCGACGCGGTCGAGCTAAAGCTCTCCCGCGTCATCCGCCCAATTCGACGCGGTCGAGCTAAAGCTCTCCCGCGTCGATCGCGTCCTTGACTTCCTGCGCGTGCGCCACCTGCTGGGCGGTGTAGCCGATGAACAGCGCC
>JAGQTW010000105.1 GCA_020438785.1 Mycobacterium sp.
GGGGTGTAGGCGCGCGGGTCGAACCGGCGGCGCCCGCCGCTGCGGCGCGCCGGGTCGAGCAGGACCACGGCGTCGCGGGTGATCGGGCGCAGCGCGTCGGCGCGGCACAGCGGCACACCGGCAACGTTGTTGTGGGCCATCGCCAGCCGCACCTCGTCGAGGTCGCTGCCGACGACCTCGGCGGCGGTGGCGCGCAACGCCGCGAGTTCGGTGCCGATCGAGCAGGTGGCGTCGTGCACGACGGCACCGGCCAGCCTGCGGGCCCGGTGCTGCGCCACGGGCGCGGCGGTGGCCTGCTGCAGCGCCTCGTCGGTGAACAGCCAGCCGGACAGGTCGCCGAGCCCGGCCAGTTTCACCGCGGCCCTGCGCCGCAACAGGGTGGTCTCCACCAGCGCGGTGGTCCGCTCGCCGAAGCGATTCCGGATCGCGGCGACGTCGGCGAGGCGGCTGGCCTCGGTCAGCGGGTAGCCGGCGACCTCGCGCAGCGCGGCGGTGCCCGCGTCGCCGGTCAGGTAGGCGACGTCGTCGCGCCCGAACGTCAGGACGGTTTGACCCCGGTGATCATCACGTTGTAGTACCAGCCCTTCGGTACCACCCGGCGCCACACGTTGTCGTCCACCCAGCTCAGCGCGACCCAGCTGCCGAACGCGAACTTCGCCCAGCCCCAGCCGAGCCGGCCCGGCGGCACCGACGCCTCGAACGTGCGCAGCGGCCAGCCGAGCATCGCCGCGGTGAATTCCGTTGTGGCCGTGGACACTTCGACGGCGCCAGCATTGCGGGCCAGCCGCTCCAGGTCGCCCGGGTCGAAGGTGTGCAGGTCGACGATGGCCTCCAGCGCCGCGGCGCGCGAGGACTCGTCGAGTTCGGCCTGCGGGCGCCGCCAGCCGCCCAGCCCGGGCAGCTTGGTGACGTTGGTGGCCGCCCGCCAGGTCAGCGTCGACAGCGAGCGGGCGTAGGTGTTGCCCACGGTGGTCGGCTCGCCGGCGAACACGAACCGCCCGCCCGGCTTGAGCACGCGGATCACCTCGCGCAGCGACAGCTCCACGTCCGGAATGTGGTGCAGCACGGCGTGACCGACCACTAGATCGAAGGTGTCGTCCTCATACGGGATGCCCTCGGCGTCGGCGACTCGGCCGTCGATGTCCAGGCCGAGGTTGCGCCCGTTGCGGGTGGCCACCTTCACCATGCCCGGCGACAGGTCGGTCACCGAGCCGCGGCGGGCCACCCCGGCCTGGATGAGGTTCAGCAGGAAGAAGCCGCTGCCGCAGCCCAACTCCAGCGCGTGGTCGTAGGGCAGCTCCCGCAACTCCCCGGGCGGCACGGTCGCATCGAACAGGTCGCGGGCGTAGTCCACGCAGCGCTTGTCATACGAGATGGACCACTTGTCGTCGTAGGACTCGGCCTCCCAGTCGTGATACAGCACCTGCGCCAGTTTGCTGTCGTGCCGGGCCGCCTCGACCTGCTCGGCGGTGGCGTGCGGGTTGGGCGTGGGGTCCGCCTTAGCCGCTGGGCCTGCGACGTCAGAGTCCGTCATGAGGGCAGCCTAACGTTCCTCGCCGGCGGCGAAGACCTGGCCGTAGCATCGCTGCTGGTCGGCGGCGTCCAGCCGGCCGTCGATCAGCGCCTTGACCCCGGCGAGCGCGGCCGGGGAGGCGTCGACGAACCGCCCCGCCCAGGCCACCGCCGCGTCGTAGACGTCGTCGGGGGCGACCAGCTCGTCGACCAGGTGCAGCCGCAGCGCCTCCTTGGCGTCGACGAACCGCCCGCTGAACGCCAGTTCCTTGGCCCGCGCCGGGCCGACCGCGCGGGCCAGCCGGTCACCGCCCCCGCCGCCGGGCACCAGCCCGGCCAGGATCTCGGTGGCGCCGAACTTGGCGTTGTCCCCGCTGATCCGCCAGTCGGCGGCCAGGGCCAGGCTCAGCCCGCTGCCCAGCGCGTAGCCGGTGATCGCGGCCACTGTGGGCTTCGGGATGGCGGCGACGGCGTCGATCGCCTCCCGCCGCACCCGGTCGGCAGCCTCGGCCCCGGGCCGGTCGAGGGTGCGCAACTCCGGCACGTCGTCGCCGGCCGAGAGGATGTCGTGGCCGCCGAAGAGGATGACCGCGACGATGTCCGCGCGCTCGGCCACCTCGGCGGCGGCACCGGCCAGCTCGCGGAAGGCCTGGCGGGTCAGCGCGTTGGTCGGTTCCCGGTTCAGCAACAGCGTCCCGATGCCCGGATGCTGTTCGTGGGTGTGGATGCTGACGAACTCGCGCATGTTTAGGTGTCGTATCCCTGGGGGGCCCGCCGGTTGCGCGCCGCGTTGTAGCGGTCGCTGTCGAAGAACTCGATTTCCCAGTTGCCTTCGCGCACAGCTAGATTGGGCTGCACCACCACGATCTGACGCTCCACGGCCAGCACCTCGTCAACGGTCCGCCCGGCCAGCGAGTCCAACTGGGTCCAGGTGGGCGGCAACAGGAACGACCGGCCCTCGGCGAAGTCCTCGATGGCCGCCGCCGGACTGGCCCAGGCCGCGTGGTCGGATTCGGTGTTCTGGCCGTCGGCGCGCTGGCCCTCCGGCAAGGCCCCCACGAAGAAGTAGGTGTCGTAGCGGCGGGTGCGCTCCTCCTCCGGGGTCACCCAGTTCGCCCACGGCCGCAACAGGTCTGCTCGCAGCACCAGGTTCTCCTGGCGCAGGAAGTCGGAGAACGACAGGCTGCGGTCCACCAGGGCGGCACGTTCCCGGTGAAACACCGACGCGTCGGCCACGATGCCGTCCGGGTCGTCGGCGGGCCCGGCGAACAGCACCCCGGACTCCTCGAAGGTCTCCCGGGCCGCCGCACACACCAGCGCCTCGGCCAGATCGGACTCGATGCCGAACCGGTCGGCCCACCAGCCGGGTTCCGGTCCGTACCAGGCGATCCCGGCGTTGCGGTCGCGGTCGTCGACCCCGCCGCCGGGAAACACCATGACCCCGGCGGCGAACTCCATGGCGCTGTGCCTGCGCATGAGGAACACCGAGATGCCGTCCGCCGTGTCGCGGACGAGCATGACGGTGGCCGCCGGACGGACCGGCAGCGGGATGAAATCGTCACTCATGTGCGCCTCCGGTGGGCCGCCCGGCTGCGCACCCGGCGTGCGAAGTACCGGCCGTCGATGTCGTCGAGGGCGATGGACTGCCCGAATGCCCTGGACAGGTTCTCGGCGGTCAGGGTGTCCTCCAGCAGTCCCGCCGCGACCACCGCCCCCTCCGAGAGGATCAGGCAGTGGCTGAACCCGAGCGGGATCTCCTCGACGTGGTGGGTCACCAGCACCAGCGCCGGGGAGTCGGGGTCGGCGGCCAGGTCGGCCAGCCGGGCGACGAGTTCCTCGCGTCCGCCCAGGTCCAGGCCGGCGGCCGGCTCGTCGAGCAGCAGCAGCTCAGGATCGGTCATCAGCGACCGGGCGATCAGCACCCGCTTGCGTTCCCCCTCCGACAGCGTGCCGTAGGTGCGCTCGGCCAGGTGCTCACCGCCGACGCTCTCCAGGGTGTCCAGCGCCCGGACGTAGTCGATGTCGTCGTAGCGCTCCCGCCAGCGGCCGAGCACGGCGTAGCCCGCCGACACGACCAGATCCCGAACGACCTCGTCGTCAGGTATTCGCTGCGCCAGCGCGGAACTGCTCAGCCCGACGCGTGCCCGCAGTTCAGCCATGTCGACACGGCCAAGGCGCTCACCGAGCACGTACGCCGTCCCCGATGACGGGTGCTCCATCGCCGCCGCGATGCGCAGCAGCGACGTTTTGCCCGCACCGTTGGGCCCGATGACGACCCATCGCTCGTCGAGTTCCACCGACCAGGTGATGGGTCCGACCAGGGTTTGGCCCCCTCGCCGCAGAGTCAGCTTGGCGAAGTCGATCAGCAGGTCGGGGTCGGCGGGTTCTACCTCTTCATCGGAGCTGTCGGCTGGCACCCGCCCATCGTAGTCAGGTGACTTCGGCGATAATCGGCAACACATGAGCGCGCTGAATCCATTCCGAACTGGTTCCCGCCGGGCGGCTGCCACACTGGCGATTCTGCTGACGATCGGTGCGGGCAGTGGTTGCCGAGACGACCGAGTGACCACCGGCCGTGAGCCGAATCGTTCCGCTGGTGACTCCGACCGCAGCCAAGGGGTGCTCGACGGCCATATCGACAATGATGAGCCGGGCTGCGCGGCGTCGGTGGGAATCCAGGGTGATGTCGTATGGACCGGTGTTCGCGGTATCGCCAACCTGACCACCGGTACCCCAATCGGACCCCAGACGGTGTTCGATATCGCTTCGGTGTCCAAACAATTCACCGCTACTGCAATCCTGCTGCTGGCTCAGGAAGGAAAACTCGCGCTTGACAACCCGCTATCTGACTACGTGGCCGGGTTGCCGCCATGGGCTGCCACGGTCACCGTCGGGCAGCTGATTCACCAGACCAGTGGTATCCCTGATTACGGCGAATTGCTTGCGGCCGCAGGATATGAGGACCATGACCGCACGACGCAGAGCCAAGCTCTTCAGGAGTTGGCCGCTGTGCCGAGGCTGGAATTTACGCCCGGGAGTCGATTCGAATACTCCAACTCCAACTATCTTCTCCTCGGCGAAATCGTTCAACGGGCTTCTGGGACACCGCTGCCTCACTTCTTGAGCGAAGAAATCTTCCAGCCCCTGGGCCTGGCCATGGTGATGGATCCGGTGGGGACCATTCCGAATAGGGCCGTGTCCTATGAGAAGGGGGCGGCCGGGTACACCGTGGCCGACTCTGCCTGGGAGCAGGTCGGCGACGGCTCCGTGCAGACCACGCCCAGCGAACTCGTCCGTTGGGCCGACAACTATCGAACCGGTCAGCTGGGCGGCCCCGGGCTGCTCGACGCCCAACTGGATGGGGCAG
This sequence comes from Mycobacterium sp., assembly GCA_020438785.1. Taxonomy (GTDB): domain Bacteria; phylum Actinomycetota; class Actinomycetes; order Mycobacteriales; family Mycobacteriaceae; genus Mycobacterium. The sequence continues at coordinate 4,880 of JAGQTW010000105.1, forward strand.
TCGAAACCGATGAGGGGAGCGGTGAGCGCTACGGCGCAGGAATCGGTGTCCTCGCTGACGGCACGCTGGAACATGACGGTGGCTGGGCCGGGTTCGTGGCAACGTTTCGAGTCAGCAAGGACCGCCGCACATCTTTGGCGATCGCCTGCAACACCGCTGATCACGACATCGACGCCATAGCCGATGCGCTCTGGCAACTGTGGACGTAGACCCGTCGCGTCGCGGTCTACTGCGGCACCGAGATCAGTCGGGGATCTCCACCCGTCGCACCATCCCGTCGATTGCATCGGCCGCCTCGA
>JAGQTW010000106.1 GCA_020438785.1 Mycobacterium sp.
TACGGCTACGACGGCTTCCTGTACTCCATCGGCTTCCTGGTGGCCTGGCTGGTGGCCCTGCTGCTGGTGGCCGAATTGCTGCGCAACACCGGCAAGTTCACGATGGCCGACGTGCTGAGCTTCCGGCTCAAGCAGCGACCGGTGCGGCTGGCGGCGGCCACCTCGACGCTGACGGTGTCGCTGTTCTACCTGCTGGCCCAGATGGCCGGCGCCGGTGGGCTGGTCGCCCTGCTGCTCGACATCAAGGGCCGCGGCGCGCAGTCGGTCGTGATCGCGGTCGTCGGCGTGCTGATGATCGTCTACGTGCTCGTCGGCGGCATGAAGGGCACCACCTGGGTGCAGATCATCAAGGCGGTGTTGCTCATCGCGGGCGCGGCGTTCATGACCGTTTTGGTGCTGGCCAAGTTCGGGCTGAACTTCTCCGACATCCTGGGCTCGGCCCAGAAGATGGTGCACGAGGCCACCACCAAGGGGGTCGCGAGCCGCGACGTGCTGGCGCCGGGGGCCCAGTACGGCGGCTCGACCACCTCGAAGATCAACCTGCTTTCGCTGGGTCTGGCGCTGGTGCTCGGTACCGCGGGCCTGCCGCACGTGCTGATGCGCTTCTACACGGTGCCCACCGCCAAAGAAGCACGGCGGTCCGTCGTCTGGGCGATCGCGCTGATCGGCGCCTTCTACCTGTTCACCCTGGCGCTGGGCTACGGCGCGGCGGCCATCGTCGGGCCGGACCGCATCCTCAAGGCCCCCGGCGGGCAGAACTCGGCGGCGCCACTGCTGGCGTTCGAACTCGGCGGGGTGATCCTGCTCGGCGTCATCTCGGCGGTGGCGTTCGCGACGATCCTGGCGGTGGTGGCCGGGCTGACCATCACCGCGTCGGCCTCGTTCGCCCACGACGTCTACGCCAGTGTGATGAAGAACCATCAGGTCACCGAGGACGAGCAGGTCCGGGTCTCGCGGATCACCGCGGTGGTGCTCGGCATCGCCGCGATCGGGCTGGGCATCCTGGCCAACGGGCAGAACGTGGCGTTCCTGGTGGCCCTGGCGTTCGCGGTGGCGGCCTCGGCCAACCTGCCGACCATCGTCTACTCGCTGTACTGGCGGCGGTTCAACACCCGCGGGGCGCTGTGGAGCATGTACGGCGGCCTGATCAGCTGCATCGTGCTGATCATCTTCTCGCCCGCGGTGTCCGGGACGAAGACGTCGATGATTCCCGGCGCGCACTTCGACTGGTTCCCGCTGGCCAACCCGGGCATCGTGTCGATCCCGCTGGCGTTCATCCTCGGGGTCGTCGGCACGCTGTCGTCCTCTGACACCGGGAATCCGGAGCTCAACGCCGAGATGGAGGTGCGGTCGCTGACCGGTGTCGGCGCGGAGCGGGCGACCCACCACTGACGCAAGCGAATCAGTGTGCGGCCCAACACCATTTGCAGGCCGCCCGCGCGGCGGCCAGCCCTGACTAGCCGCTCTTGCGGCGGAACTCGCGGCGGTTCTCCACCGGTCCGTGCGCGCGCGGCTGCTTGGCGCCGCCGTCGGTGTGGGCCGCGCCGCCGCCCGATTTCGCCTTCTTGCGTTCCAGCGCTTCGCGGAACTTGCGCTTGGTGTCGTCCTGCGGATCGGACTCAGACTCGGCCATGCTGGCAGCGTAACCGCTTCAGCGGATGCCGGGCGGCATGCCGTACAGGTGGGTGATCTGCAGTGCCAGCAGCACCCGGCGGTCGGTGACCATCGCCCGGCGGTACTCATCCCAATCCGGATGCTCCCCCGCGACATTGCGGTAGAGCGCCACCAGTGCCTCCACGGTGTCGTCGTCCGGGGCCGCGGCGGGCGCGCTGAGCACGGCGTTGCCCTCGGCCACCGCATAGGACCAGCCGTCGTCGGAACTGACCAGCATCGAGGCCCGCGGATCGCGGCGCAGGTTGCGGGTCTTGGCCCGCGGCTCGGTGATGGAGACCTCGATGACCAGCTCGCGCGGCTCGAAGTGATAGGTGACGTTCGACAGCTGGGGACGGCCGTCGCGTTTGATGGTGGCCAGCACCCCCAGCCGGTTACCGGCGATCACCGCGAGCAACTTGTCGTCGAAAACGTGGCGCCCCATGGGTGCGAGCGTACGTGGCACCATCGACTCATGACCCGCTACGCGGCATTCCTGCGCGGCGTCAACGTCGGCGGAGTGAACCTGAAGATGGCTGAGGTGGCCGCGGCGTTGGGCGAGGCCGGCTTCACCGCCGTGCACACCGTGCTCGCCAGCGGCAACGTGGTGCTCGACGCGACCGGTTCGGCGGCGACCGTGCGCAAGCGCGCCGAGTCCGCCCTGCGCGAGACGTTCGGCTACGAGGCGTGGGTGCTGGTGTATCCGCTGGAGACGGTGCGCGCCATCGCCGACGGCTATCCCTTCGAGCCGGAGGTCGAGAGGCACCACTCCTACGTCACCTTCGTCAGCGACCCGACCGTGCTCGACGAGCTCGCGGCGCTGAAGGGCGGTCCGCACGAGAGGATCGCCCGGGGCGACGGGGTGCTCTACTGGCAGGTGCCCAAGACCGGCACGCTGGACTCCACCATCGGCAAGACCATGGGCAAGAAGCGCTACAAGTCCTCCACCACCACCCGCAACCTGCGGACGCTGGCCAAAGTCCTGCGCGGGTAGGGTTTGGGGCGATGAGTACGCCCGACAAAGTGGACGCCCGGGATCTGACCGGGGTCTCCGAAACCGCCCTACTGACCCTGAACGGCCGCGCCCACCAGGCCGGCCTGCCCGGCGCCATCCTGCACGATCCGATGGCCATCGAACTGCGCGACGCCATCGACTTCGACTACGACAAGTTCGGCCGCAAGGGCCAGGAGATGGCGCTGCGCTCGCTGGCGGTGGACCGCTGCGCGATCGACTACCTGCGCACCCATCCGCGGGCCACCGTCGTCGCACTGGCGGAGGGATTCCAAACCAGCTTCTGGCGGCTGACCGAGGCGCTTCCCGACGCGCAGTTCCGCTGGGTGTCCATCGACTTCCCGCCCGTCATCGAACTGCGCCGCCGGCTGTTGCCGTCCTCACCGCGGATCACCTACCTGGCGCAGTCGGCGCTGGATTACAGCTGGATGGACCAGGTGGACACCGCCGACGGCGTCTTCATCACCGCCGAGGGCCTGCTGATGTATCTGCAACCCGATGAGGCGATGGGCCTGATCACCGAGTGCGCCAAGCGTTTTCCGGGCGGCCAGATGTTCTTCGACCTGCCGCCGGTGATGGTGAAGAAGCTGGCCCCGAACGGGATGCGCTCCTCCAAGCACTACCGGGTGCCGCCGATGCCGTTCAGCCTGTCGGTGGACCAGCTGGCCGGTCTCGTCGGCACCGTGCCGGGTATCACGGCCTTCCACGACCTCCCGATGCCGAGGGGCCGCGGGCTGTTCTTCGAGAAGATGTATCCCGCCATCCACGCGTTCGGGCCCACCCGCAACTTCCGCGGCGCCTACGCGCTGCTCGAGTTCGGCTAGGAATCCTCAGTCGAACGCCGCCTCGACGTAGCGCAGCGCCTCCTGCTTGCCCAGCCCGACGGCGCGGGCCGCCTGCACGTAGACCTGCGCGGCCGCGGCCATCGCCGCATCGGCGGGATCGGCACGGGCCACGAAAGTTCCGAACCGGCGCCGAGTTTCGAGCAGTCCGGCCGCCTCGAGCTCGCGGTAGGCGCGGGCCACGGTGTTGGTGGCCAGGCCGAGCTGCCCGGCCAATTCGCGCACCGTCGGCAACCGGGTCCCGGGTGGCAGCCGCCCGTCGCGGACGGCGTCGATGATCTGGCCGCGCAATTGATCGAAGAGCGGCCGGGCGTCCCCGCTCTCGACATGCAGCCATTCCCGCAGCTCCGACACGTCCTCAGTATCGCCGAGACCCGCTATTTTGGTGAGGTGCGTATCGCGGTGCTCAGCGGGGCGGGGATCTCCGCCGAAAGCGGTGTGCCGACTTTCCGGGACGACGCGACCGGGTTGTGGGCGAAATACGATCCCTACGAGTTGTCCAGCACCGACGGCTGGCAGAGCCACCCCGAGCGGGTGTGGGCCTGGTACCTGTGGCGACACCACCTCGTCGCGCAAGTCCAGCCGAACGACGGGCATCGCGCCGTGGCGGCCTGGCAGGACTACGCCGACGTCACCGTGATCACCCAGAACGTCGACGACCTGCACGAGCGGGCCGGCAGCCGGCCGGTACACCACCTGCACGGCAGCCTCTCGGAGTTCTGGTGCGACACCTGCGGCTCCCGCTACCACGGCCCGCTGCCCGACATGCCCGAGCCCGAACTGGAGCGGATGCCGCCGCACTGCGAGTGCGGCGGGCTGATCCGGCCGGGCATCGTCTGGTTCGGCGAGCAGCTGCCCGACGAGCCGTGGCAGGCCGCGGTCGAAGCCGTCGCCACCAGCGATGTGCTGGTCGTGGTGGGCACCTCGGGGATCGTCTACCCGGCGGCCGGCCTGCCGGATGTGGCGCTCGCCCGCGGGGCGGTGGTGGTGGAGGTCAACCCGGAGGCCACGCCGCTGTCGGGCAGCGTGACGCTGACCATCCGCGAGGGCGCCAGCACCGCGCTGCCCAGGCTGCTGCAGGAACTGCCCGCGCTGTTGGCCTAGGCGCTCAGGCGGTCTTCACCGCCCGGCCCAGCGCGACCTCCTGCACCGGCATCGGGATCCAGGCCGGCATCGTCGCGGTGCGGCGTGCGGTCTGGATGGCGAAGCTCGCACCGGTGATCGCCCGCTCGGTCTCCCGATGGGCGTGACAGTTGCCCGCCATCTTCGGCCAGAACGTCGAGTCGACCGCCCGCTGCAGCCGGCCGCGCCAGCCCGGTTGCGCGATGTGTTCGAAGTAGCGAAGTTCGCCGCCGGGCTTCAGCACCGAATTGAGTTGGCGCAGAACGGCATCCGGATCGTCGACCGAGCACAGCACCAGCGAGCAGACCACGGCGTCGAACGGCTCGGTGGCCGGCATGGTCTCGATGGTGGACTCGATCACCGTCACCGGCACCGGCGCCGCCGCCGCGGCCTGCTTGGCATGCGGGGCCAGGCGGGTCTCCGGTTCCACGGCAACGACCTCGGTCACGGTGTCGGGATAGAACTCGAAGTTGGTGCCGGTGCCCGCGCCGACCTCCAACACCCGGCCGGTCAGCCCGGCGAGGTTCTCCTTGCGCAGCTTCTTCATCACGCCGGCCTCGTGGGCGGACATCACCGTCCACATCCGTGCGAAGAATGGATGGTCGAACGTCTGGGCCGTCATCTGGTTCTCCTTCGGTGCGCGGGTCCGCGGCTTACCCCACAGTCTGCCCCGAACTCACAACCACCGGCTCGGCCGGTTCCTCGCTGAAGCCGATCCGCGAGTGCAATCGGGCCAGCGGTTTCGGGGCCCACCAGTTCCATCGGCCCATCACCCGCATGAACGCCGGGAGCAGGGTCATCCGCACCAGGGTGGCGTCCACCAGCACGGCCAGCGTCAGTCCCAGCCCGACGATGCGCATAAACGACACCTGGGCGGTGATCAGCGCCGCGAAGGCGATCGCCATGATCGACGCCGCCGCGGTGACCACGCGACCGGTGCGGGCCAACCCGAGTGCCACGCTCTCGTCGTTGTCGGCGCGCGTCTGGTTGGACGCCAGCCAGTACTCCCTGATCCGCGATACCAGGAAGACCTCGTAGTCCATCGA
>JAGQTW010000517.1 GCA_020438785.1 Mycobacterium sp.
GCCGTCCTTGATCACCGGGCCGCCGACGAACGTCCAGGTGGCGTGGTCACAGCCGGAGGACCAACGCCACGCGCCGTTGACGATGTAGCCGTCGCCGTCGTCGGTCACCACCCCCGCGCCCATCGGGGCGTACGAGGACGAGACCCGCACGGCCGGATCCTCACTCCAGACATCCTCCTGGGCCTGCTGGGTGAACTGGGCCAGGTGCCAGTTGTGCACACCGAGGATGCCCATCGCCCAACCGGTGGAGCCGCAGGCGCTGGCCAGCCGCCGCACCGCCTCGAAGAACAGGGTCGGATCGCTCTGCAGGCCGCCCCACTGCTCGGGCTGCACCAGCTTGAAGAAGCCGACCTCTTCGAGCTCGGCGACCGACGCATCGGGGATCCGGCGCAGGTCCTCGGTCTCCTGCGCCCGGGCGCGCAGATTGGGGAGCAACTCGTCGATACCGGCCAGCACCGACTGCGCATCGCGCTGTTGAATAGACGTCACTGCATGCCTCCCAGAGAGTGCGTTACTGGGTCCAAGACTAGAACACGTTACGATTCGTGTCGAGCAGCGTAGCGCTGGGGCTGGTGGCGGTAGGTATAGCGTTTTCTGTAACCTGTTCTAGTTGCGATGAAGGGAAGGCTAAGCAAGGTGACGCAGGTCCCGCCCGATGAGCCGCTGGGCAGCCACGTACTCGAACTCGAGGTGGCCGAGGTCGTCGAGGAGACCGAGGATGCGCGCTCGGTGGTCTTCACGGTGCCGGCAGGTGCCGAGGTCGCTGCCGAGCGGCTGCGCTACGCCCCGGGTCAGTTCCTGACGTTGCGCATCCCCAGTGACCGCACCGGCTCGGTGGCACGCTGCTACTCGCTGTGCAGTTCCCCGTTCACCGACGACGCCCTGACCGTGACCGTGAAGCGCACCGCGGACGGCTACGCATCGAACTGGTTGTGCGATCACGCCCACAAGGGCATGCGGATCCATGTGCTGGCACCGTCGGGCACATTCGTGCCCAAGACCCTCGACGCCGACTTCCTGTTGATCGCGGCGGGCAGCGGCATCACCCCGATGATGTCCATCTGCAAGTCGGCGCTGTCGCAGGGCGGCGGTCGGGTGCTGTTGCTGTACGCGAACCGCGACGAGCGGTCGGTGATCTTCGGCGGCGCGCTGCGCGACCTGTCCGCGAAGTACCCGGACCGGTTGACGGTGGTCCACTGGCTGGAGTCGCTGCAGGGCCTGCCGAGCAGCCCCGCGCTCGCCCAGCTGATGGCGCCCTACACCGGCAGGCAGGCCTTCATCTGCGGGCCGGGACCGTTCATGCAGGCGGCGCAGGACGCCCTGGAGTCACTCGAGGTGCCCGCCAAGCAGGTGCACATCGAGGTGTTCCGGTCGCTGGACACCGATCCGTTCGCGGCGGTGACCATCACCGACGACGGCGACGAGCCGCCGGCCACCGCCGTCGTCGAACTCGACGGCAAGACCCACACCGTGTCGTGGCCGCGCAGCGCCACGCTGCTCGACGTCCTGCTCGACAAGGGCCTGGAGGCGCCGTTCTCGTGCCGCGAAGGGCATTGCGGCGCATGCGCTGTGGTCAAGCGCAGCGGTGAGGTCGAGATGGACGTCAACGACGTCCTCGAGCCGGACGACTTGGCCGACGGACTGATCCTCGCCTGCCAGGCCCGCCCGCTGTCGGACTCGGTCGAAGTCACCTACGACGAGTAGGCCCGGTTCTCCTGAGATCCCCGGGCCGGTTCAGCGCGGCAATCCCAGCAGCCGTTCGCCGGCCATCGTCAACAGGATCTGCTCGGTGCCGCCCGCGATGGTCAGGCAGCGGGTGTTGAGGAAGTCGTGCACCGCCCTGTCGACGACGGCGCCCGCGGACTCCGCCAAATCCATCCGCAACTCGGCCAGCGACTGCCGGTGTCGCACGCCGATCAGCTTGCGCGCGCTGGCTTCCGCGCTGGTGTCCTGGCCGCCCACGGCCAGCTGCGCGATGCGCTGGTCGAGCAGCGAACCGACCTGAGCAGAAAGGATGAGTTCGCCGACCCGGTCCTGCAGCGCGGTGTCGATCTCCTGTTGCGCCACGGTGCGCAACATCTCCTCCACCGGGTTGCCCAGCGCGGTGCCCTGCGCCATCGCGACCCGCTCGTTGGCCAGTGTGGTCCGTGCCAGACGCCAGCCGTCGTTGACCGCGCCCACCACCATGTGGTCGGGGACGAACACATCGTCGAAGAACACCTCGTTGAACAGCTCGGCGCCGGTGATCTCGCGCAGCGGGCGCACGACAATGCCCGGGGTCTTCATGTCGACGATGAAGTAGGTGATGCCCTTGTGTTTGGGAGCGTCGGGATCGGTGCGGGCCAGGCACACCCCGTAGTGCGCCTTCTGCGCCCCGGAGTTCCACACCTTCTGCCCGGTGAGCCGCCAACCACCCTCTGCCCGAACGGCTTTCATCTTCAGGGCGGCCAGATCCGAGCCTGCACCCGGCTCACTGAACAACTGGCACCAGATCAACTCGCCGCGCAGCGTGGACGGCACGAACTGGTCTATCTGCTCCGGCGTGCCCGCCTCGAGGATCGTCGGCACCGCCCACCAGCCGATGACGAGGTCGGGGCGCTGCACACCCGCGGCGGCCAATTCCTGATCGATGAGCAGCTGTTCGGCCGGCGATGCGTTGCGGCCGTGCGGCTTCGGCCAATGCGGCGCAAGCAGACCACTCTCGGCCATCGCCGGCTGGCGCTTCTCGACCGGCAGTGCGGCTACCTCGGCGACGGCCGCGGCGATCTCGGGCTGCAGGTGGGCCACCGATTCCAGATCCACCTGCAACTCGCGCCGCACGCCGTCGAGCGTGAGTGCGGCCACCCGGCGTAGCCACCGGGGCCGGCCACCGAGGAACTGCCCGATCCCATAGGCACGGCGAAGGTAAAGGTGCGCGTCGTGCTCCCAG
>JAGQTW010000107.1:0-8032 GCA_020438785.1 Mycobacterium sp.
TGGTTCACCGAGGGCTACCAGGCCGACAAGAGCGACCAGATTGTCGCCGGGATCATCGCGATCTTCCTGCTGGCGATCGTCATCGACATCCTGATCATGCTGATCGGGCGCCTCATCACCCCCTGGGCCCGGGCGAAGGTGGCGGCGTGAACTTCCTGCACCAGGCGCTGGCCTACATCTTCACGGCGGACCACTGGGGCGGCCGCTCCGGCATCGGCGCCCGGATCCTCGAGCACCTGCAGTACACCGCCGTCGCGGTCGTCATCTCGGCGCTGATCGCGATCCCGATCGGGATGATCATCGGCCACACCGGCCGCGGCACCTTCCTGGTGGTGACCGGGGTCAACGCGCTGCGGGCGCTACCGACCCTCGGCGTGCTGCTGCTCGGCGTCCTGCTGTGGGGGCTGGGCCTGCTGCCCCCGACTGTCGCGCTGATGCTGCTCGGCATCCCGCCACTGCTGGCGGGTACCTACGCCGGGATCGCCAATGTCGACCCGGCGGTGGTGGACGCCGCCCGCTCGATGGGGATGACCGAGACGCGGGTGCTGACCCGCGTCGAGTTGCCCAACGCGATGCCGCTGATCCTGGGCGGCCTGCGCACCGCGACCCTGCAAGTGGTCGCCACCGCCACGGTGGCCGCCTACGCCAGCCTTGGCGGGTTGGGCCGCTACCTGATCGACGGCATCAAGGTGCGACAGTTCCATATCGCGCTGGTCGGGGCGCTGCTGGTGACGGTGCTCGCGCTGATCCTGGACGGCCTGCTCGCGCTGGCGGTGTGGGCCTCGGTCCCCGGATCGGGCCGGCTGCGTCCCGGCAGGCTGCCCCAGCCTTTGCTGGACGACGAGGTGAGCCTCGAGTCCCGCCCGCTGGGGTCCAGGAAGGGCCGCACCGCCCGACCGGGGTGAGGCCGGGTTGGACCGTCGCTTACGGTAGACGGGTGAGTGATGCGACAGCTAGCGCCTGGCCGGCGATCCTGACCTGGCGCGCCCACGATGGTTCACGGATGGAGTCTGCCCGGGTCCAGTTGTCCGGCAACCGAATCAAGGCCTATGGGCGCATCGTCGCCGCGGCCTCCGTCACCCACCCGGCATTCAGCGCCTCCTACGACCTGGTGACCGACGAGACGGGGGCCACCAAGCGGCTCTCCCTGTCCATCACCCTCGCCGAGCGCGACCGGCAGCTCTCGATCGCGCGGGACGAGGAGAACATGTGGCTGATCACCGACCACCAGGGCCAGTCCCGGGAGGCCTACGACGGCGCCCTGGACGTCGATGTCGTCTTCAGCCCGTTCTTCAACGCCCTGCCGATCCGGCGCACCGGGCTCTACCAGCGGGCCGAGTCGGTGACCCTGCCGGTGGTGTACGTGCACCTGCCGGACCTGACGGTCAAGCCGGCGACGATCGGCTACATCAGTCCCGGGCCGGGCAGCGGCATCGAGCTGGACTCCCCGGTGGCCAAGACCACGATCACCGTCGACGACGAGGGCTTCATCGTGGATTACCCGGGCCTGGCAGAGCGGATCTGATCACCGCGCCGGAACGCCCGGCGGCCGCGAGCTCCTCGCGCCAGTTCTCCTCACCGATCGCGATCGTCACGATCTGAGGCCGGGAGAAGCCGTCGTAGCGGGCCCGTGCGGCGTGCCCGGCCTCGACGAGTTCGGCCACCGAATCGCGCTCCGCCAGCGACTGCCGGGTTTGGTTCAGAAGTTCCAGGGTCCGGTCCAAAGCCGGCAGCAGCTGCTCGACGTTCGCCTCGCACATCGCCCGCACCAGGTCCGGTGCCGTCGCGGCCACCCGGGTGCCATCCCGGAACGAGCCGGCCGCCAGCGCGAAGGCCAGCGGAACCTCGCCCGCGGTGACGGCGAGCGCCTCGGCCAACAGGTGGGGCAGATGCGAGATGCTGGCGGCGGCGGCGTCGTGCTCGTCGGACTTGGCGGGCACCACCACCGCGCCGCAGTCCAACGCCAGGTGCATCACCTCCGACCACACCCGCGCGTCGACGTGCTCGTCCACGCTGAGCACCCACGGGGCACCGGCGGCCAGCCGGGCGTTGCCCGCGGCCCAGCCGGAGTGGGCGGTGCCGGCCATCGGGTGACCCCCGACGTAGCGGTCCAGCAGGCCCGCGGCCCGCACCTCGGCCAGGACGGCCTCCTTGACGCTGATCACGTCGGTCAACGGGCAGTCCGGGGCGACGTCCTTGATGTGGCCGAGCAGCATCGACACCGCGGGCATCGGAACGGCCAGCACGATCAGCGCGTTGCGGTCGGCGGCCCACGTCAGCGCCTCGGTGAGATCGGTGGTGGCCTCGAACCCGTCCATGCGGGCGGCCTGCGCGCCCTCGACGGACCGGTTGTAGCCGAATCCGTCGCGTCCGGCCGCCACCGCTGCGCGCAGTACCGACCCGCCGATCAACCCCAGCCCGAGCACGCACACGGGTGTCTTCGTCACGCTTTCCAGGTTGGCACACGGGCTCGGACGGCCCGCGTCCGGCCGGTGTGCGGCGGCGGCGGCCGATTACCTGGTAACGGGCCTGATCAGCGACTACCGTAAGCGCCCATGGAAGCATCGCGGGCCGGGAAGGGGGCGGGGCCACAGGATTCGGCCGACACCCCCGACGGCTTCGGCGTGGCCGTGGTCCGCGAAGACGGTAAGTGGCGGTGCGCCCCGATGAGCCCCAAGGTGTTGACCAGCCTGTCCGCGGCGGAGACCGAACTGCGGGAATTGCGCAGCGCCGGAGCGGTGTTCGGGCTGCTGGACATCGACGACGAGTTCTTCCTGATCGTGCGGCCGGCCCCGGCGGGCACCCGGCTGCTGCTGTCGGATGCGACCGCGGCGTTGGACTATGACATCGCCGCCGAGGCGCTGGAAACCCTCGACGCCGACATTTCCGCGGAGGATCTCGAGGAATCCGACCCCTTCGAGGAGGGCGATCTCGGCGTCCTGTCCGATATCGGACTGCCGGACGCGGTGCTGGGGGTGATCCTCGACGAGACCGATCTGTATCCCGACGAGCAGTTGGGTCGCATCGCCAGGGAGATGGGATTCGCCGAGGAACTCTCCGCGGTGCTCGACCGCCTCGATCGGTGAGCGCCGGCGACGATGCCGCCGGCGCAGCCGAGGCGGAGGAGCGCCGCCGACAAGCTTGCGACAGCGACGATGCCGCCGGCGACGAACGGCTGATCCGGGCGGCGATCGCGGCGGCCACCGGCGCCGGTGACGCGGACGTGCCGATCGGCGCGGTCGTGTTCGGCCCCGACGGCACCGAGCTGGCCCGTGCGGCCAACGCCCGGGAGGCACTCGGGGACCCGACGGCGCACGCCGAGATCCTGGCGTTGCGGGCCGCCGCGCTGCGGTTCGGCGACGGCTGGCGGCTGGAGGGCACGACGATCGCCGTGACGGTCGAACCCTGCACAATGTGCGCCGGCGCGCTGGTGATGGCGCGGGTGGCGCGGCTGGTGTTCGGCGCGTTCGAGCCCAAGACCGGGGCGGTGGGCTCGCTGTGGGATGTTGTGCGTGACCGCCGCCTGACGCATCGGCCGCAGGTGCGTGGCGGGGTACTGGCCGATGACTGCGCCGCCCTGCTGGAGGGCTTTTTCGCGCGTCAGCGGGATTTGGGTTAGGTCGGTGCTGGCCGTAAGCTTCTCCGCGGTGGCGTGTCCGAGCGGCCTAAGGAGCACGCCTCGAAAGCGTGTGACGGGTAACCCCCGTCCGAGGGTTCAAATCCCTCCGCCACCGCCACAGTTCCCAGCATAAACCCGCTGGTAGAACTGTTTTATCCGCCGACTTTATGGATCGGCTGGACCTTGTTTGGACCCGCTTTGGACACACTTTTTTGAAAAACCGCGTCGAGCGCATTGCCGACAGTGTCCAGATCATCGTCGAATAGATCCGCGTAGACCTTGAGTGTCATCGCCGGGTTTGCGTGCCCAGCATCCTGCTGACGGCCAGGACGTTGGCCCCCGCACTGATCGCCAAACTGGCTGCCGTATGCCTCAGATCCCGTGGTGTGATCCGCTGAACCTTGGCACGCTTCACCGCCCCGACGAACCAACCGTCCACCGACTTCGGGCGCGGCAGGTAGTTCTTCCCGTTCCCAAAAACGAGGTCGTCGGGACCGCGATCCTTGATCTCGTCCTTCAACAGTGAAATCAAGAACGGCGGAACAGGTACTTCACGCGGCTCGTCGTCCTTCGGATCCTTCTCATCGTGATCAACGCTGAGCTGCACCGCGTTGTCCTTGATCAGCAGCCGCCGCCGAACCTCATCGACATGACGCACCCGCAACGCCACGGACTCACCCCGCCGGATCCCGGTATAGGCAAGAACAAGCACCAGCGTCCTGTAGTCGCCAGCCTCATTGGCCAACCGCGCCACATCGTCGTGATCCAGATAGACGTTCTTCTTCTTCGGCTTGATCGGCTTCTCCCGCTTCTTCGGGTCCAGGCCGCGAGCCGGATTCGTGGTGATCCGACCGTCCGCGATCGCATCGTCAAGGATCCCCGCCAGTACACCCAGCGCCCGAAGCACCGTCGTCGAGGAACACCTATCCCCGGTCATCTTGGCCGACCAGTTCCGCACCCCGGTCAAAGATACCTTGCTTACGGGCACCGCAGCCCACGTCGGGGCGACATGAATCCGCCAGGCGGACTGCAGCATGCCGCTGTGGGAAGGCGCGGTCGTCGCGGCCTTGCGCTCCAACCAGGCTTGCGCGAGATCGGCTACCTTCACCCGGCCCAGTGACGGCGGAGAGTAGGAACCGTGGTTGATCGCAACCATGTTGGTCGCATTCCAGTTCTCCGCGTCCCTCTTGGTGGAGAAACCGCGCTTCCGATTGGTGGCTCCGTTGGGCTGCCGATACCGGACCTCCCACAGTTCCCCAGCAGCGGTCTGGTAGCGCCTAATCGTCGCCAACGGGCACCTGCCGACCCTGGTAGAACTCGCTTGCAATGTCGGCGATCCCGTCCTGGACATCGGGCTGCACCTGATTAAGGGCGCTGGCCATCCCCGTCCTGTGCGGTTTTGGCCGGCGCGGCCGCCGCGGCTGCGGTGCGTTAGGTCGAACGAGAGCAGTCCGGTAACCGACCGGCGGTCGCCATTTTTTACAGGCCCAATTCGGGCCTTAATGCATACCCCAGGACGTATCGTCGGACGCGCAAATCTTTGCGATCTTAGCGAAGGGAAAGTTGGGGGCAATGAACATCAATATGGGTGGCACGGTCGCGGCGGTCGCGGTTCTGCTGTCAGTCGCGGCCTGTAGTAGCGACAAATCCGCCACATCGTCCTCGTCGTCCTCAGTCGCATCATCCAGCAGTGCGGCGTCGAGTGCTGCGCCGACCCCGTCGCAGAACGCCGGCCCCGGCTATGCCAAGGAGTCCTACGACCTGGGCCACTCGGTGATCTACCGGGAGGCCTTCCAGCGGTTCAACGGGACCGGCACCGCTTGGGACAAAGCGTGTTCGACCGTGGTCGATGAATGGCAGTCCTTGGTCGGGAGGGAGTCATGGTGGAACCGCGACGATGCGATGCGGGGCTGCGCAGACCGCGACACTGGCCCGACCGCTGTACCGGCCGCCAAGGAGTGCCCGGCGAAGGACGGAAAAGCCATCAAAATCTGGAGTGGCGACGTCACTTGCGACGAGGCCTACTTCATCACCAGCAAGTACAACTTTGACGTGGGACCGAAATTCCAGAAGATCGACACACCCGACAACCCCTTTACCTGCTACACGACGATTGCCGATCTAAAGCCGGTGATCCTGGTGTGCGTCTCGGACAATAAGGATGTGCAGTTCGACGTCTCGTCGCCGTCCTGAGCCGGCGCGGCTGCGGTGCGCTGAGGCTTCGTAGCCGTGGACACCGTTTGGACACAAAGTTGTGGCAGATGGCGTTAGCCGGAGTGATATATTGTGGCCGTTATTGCAGGTGAACGGTGATTTCAGCCCTTTGACCAGCTAGCCGATTAGGGTTCAAATCCCTCCGCCACCGCCATAACACCGGCTCATCAGCGCAGATGCTGTTCATTCCGCGTGGAGTTCGTCGGTAACAGCGTGACGCGACATAGCTTCTTGGGATCACATCAAGCCCGCAGTCAGCGTTTGGACGAGAACCCCCGGGCAGACATTGGCGGAGACTCAGGTAGAAGATTACGAGTGTCGAGTTGGGGGCTGAGTGAAATCAGGTGACATACCGCTGCCGTTGACGCGTGGTCAGCTGGACATCTGGTTCTCCCAGGAAGCAAATCTGGTGGGTACAGGCTGGCAGCTGGGCCTGCTCGCCCGATTCGCTGGCGGCATCGATCGAGGCCTCCTTCAGGAGGCGATTCGTCGGGCAGTGCGCGAGGCAGAACCGGGCCGGGCAGCTTTCTCGCTCGCCGACGGCCAGGTCGTTCAACAGGCGGTCGACTATCCAGATGTTGAGCTCGATTTCTATGACCTGACCGGCTCGAAGAATCCCGCCCAGAATGTCCAGGATGTGGCGGCGGCGATCCAACGCACTGCGATGCCACTTTCAGGCCCGCTATTCAAGTTCGCGCTCTTCCAGACTTTGACCGACGAGTTCTATCTGTTCGCCTGCTGCCACCACATCGCGATGGATGGGGTCGGCATGGTCCTTGTCAGCCGGCGCATCGCGGCGATTTATTCAGCCATGGTGTCCGGCGAACCTGTCCCACCGGCCTACTTTGGCTCCCTACAAGAGTTGATCGACTGCGAGTCGGCCTACGAAGCGTCTCCCGGCTATCTCGCGGACCGGGACTATTGGAGCGCCCACCTTCCCACTGGCGACCAACCGCTGCCCTGGCTACCGGCCTCCGATAACGCACATGATGGATTCACCCCATCCGCAGCGGTCACATTTGATCGGTCCGTCGTTGCCCACGCCAAAGGCTTGGCCAAGGCGTTGGGCGTTCGTCGGTACACGATCTTCACTGCGGCATGCGCCTTGCTGGTGCGCGAGTACAGCGCCACTGGTAATCGAGTGGTCTTGGACTTTCCCGTCAGCAGGCGGGTGACCCCAGAATCCAAGACGCTGCCCGGGATGCTCAGCGGGGTCTTGCCACTGGTGGTGGATACGCCACCAGGCTCGACGGTTGCTGCCTTCTGCCAACATGTGGACGCCCGCATTCGAGAGTTGCTGATTCATCAGCGATTTCCGATACGCACGCTCGAGAATGCTGGATTCCGTGGCCTGCGGCCGCCACCGAATCGATTAGCAGTCAACTTCATCCCTGCGCGACTCACGCTGGATTTTGGTGCTGTTCGGGCGACGGCGGCCCACACAAACAACGGTCCAGTGGGTCACTTCGGACTGTTCTTCATCGGCTCCGGTGACGAGCTCTCTCTGAGCACGGCAGGCTCGGGAGAACCGTTCGCGACCATTGGAGCCGTTGAATTGGTCGCCCGTTTGGGGCGGGTGTTGGAGGTGATGGCGGCTGATCCGGGTCGGCGGTTGTCGGGTATTGATGTGCTTGATGAGTCGGAGCGTGCCCGGGTTGAGGGGTGGGGTAATACCGGGGTGCTGAGTGCGGCGGAGCCGGCGTGGTTGTCGGTGCCGGGGGTGTTCGCTGCTCAGGTGGTGCGTGCGCCGGATGCGGTGGCGGTGCGGTTTGAGGGCCGTTCGGTGAGTTACCGCGAGCTCGATGAGGCGTCGAACCGGTTGGCGCACTTTCTGGTTGAGCGGGGTGTTGGGCCGGGGCGGTTCGTGGCGTTGTTGGTGCCGCGTTCGGTGCAGGCGATCGTGGCGATGTTGGCGGTGCTCAAGACGGGGGCGGCGTATGTGGCGATGGATCCTGGGCATCCGGATACCCGCATCGGGTTCATGCTCGGTGATGTCGCTCCGGTGGTGGTGCTGACGACTGCGGAGTTGCGGTCACGTGTGGATGGTGGTGAGTTCCTCGTTGTTGATCTCGATGATGAGGCGATCGATGCTCAGCCCGTCACGGCGCTGCCGGTTCCGGGCGCTGATGAGATCGCGTATCTGATCTACACCTCGGGCACTACCGGGACTCCTAAAGGCGTGGCGATCACCCACCACAA
>JAGQTW010000107.1:8090-8233 GCA_020438785.1 Mycobacterium sp.
CAGTTCCATTCCTATGCTTTCGATTTCTCGGTGTGGGAGATTTTCGGGGCGTTGCTGCATGGTGATCGGCTGGTGGTGGTGCCTGAGTCTGTGGTCCGTTCCCCGCATGAGTTCCACAGTCTGCTCATCACCGAAGGCGTCAC
>JAGQTW010000107.1:8300-11187 GCA_020438785.1 Mycobacterium sp.
GGTGAGGTGTGTCCTTCGGAGTTGGTGGATCGGTGGGCGCCGGGCCGGTTGATGGTTAATGCCTATGGTCCGACTGAGGCGACGATTTATGCGTCGATGAGTGCGCCGTTGGTTGCGGGGTCGGGTGTTGCGCCGATTGGTGTTCCGGTGGCCGGGGCGGGGTTGGTGGTTCTTGATGAGTGGTTGCGGCCGGTCCCGGTTGGTGTGGTTGGGGAGTTGTATGTGGCTGGCCGTGGTGTGGGGGTGGGTTATCTGAAGCGGCCGGGGTTGACGGCCTCGCGGTTTGTGGCGTGTCCGTTCGGTCGGGTTGGGTCGCGGATGTATCGCACTGGGGATTTGGTGCGTTGGCGCGCCGATGGGCAGCTGGAGTATCTGGGTCGTGCTGATGAGCAGGTGAAGATCCGTGGTTATCGCATCGAGTTGGGGGAGGTTCATGCGGCGCTGGCGTCTTTGGAGGGGGTGGACAGTGCGGCGGTGATCCTCCGTGAGGACCGCCCGGGTGACAAGCGCCTGGTGGGGTATGTGACCGAAATCGATGTCGGGGCAGTGGATTCGGGGGCGGCGCGCACGGTGCTGGCTGAGCGGTTGCCTCGCTATATGGTTCCGGGGGCGGTGGTGGTGCTCGACGGGTTGCCGTTGACGGTCAACGGAAAGCTCGATGTGCGGGCGTTGCCGGCGCCGGAGTATCCGGACGCCGATCAGTACCGCCCGCCGGCCGATGGGGTTGAGGAGATCCTGGCCGGGATCTATGCCGAGGTGCTCGGGGTGGAGCGGGTCGGTGTGGATGATTCGTTCTTCGACCTCGGCGGCGACAGCATCCTGTCGATGCAGGTCGTGGCCCGGGCGCGGGCGGCGGGGTTGATCTGCCGGCCGCGTGATGTGTTCGTCGAGCAGACGGTGGCGCGGTTGGCCGCGGTGGTCAAGGTGTCCGGCGGGCAGGCCGGCGTGGTGGATCAGGGTGTGGGCCCGGTGGTGGCGACCCCGATCATGCGCTGGCTGCATGACGTCGACGGCCCGATCGATGAGTTCAATCAGACGTTGGTGTTGCAGGCCCCCGCCGGCGTCGGCGAGGCTGATGTCACGACGGTGTTGCAGGCGGTGCTGGACCGCCACGCCACGCTGCGGTTGCGGGTGGCCGACGACGGCGCCGGCGGCTGGTCGCTGACGGTGCCCGAACCGGGTTCGGTGCCCGCCGTCGATTGCGTCTCGACGGTTGCCGCGTTGTCCGATGAGGTTCTGGTGGCGGCGCGGTCACGGCTTAACCCGGCTGCCGGTGTGATGCTGCGCGCGGTCTGGGCTGCGGATACCAATCAGCTGGCGCTGGTCATCCATCACCTCGCGGTCGATGGGGTGTCGTGGCGGATCCTGTTGGAGGACGTCAACATCGCCTGGGCGCAGCACAATGCCGGGCAGTTGATCGCGTTGCCGGCCGGGGGGACCTCGTTCGCCCGTTGGTCGGCGGTGCTTGAGGAGTATGCCCACAGCGCCGGTGTGCTGGAGCATGCCGAGGTGTGGCGGCAGATCGTGCGGACACCGGCGGTGTTGCCGGCGGTTCAGCCGGAGCGGGATACCTTCGCCACCGCCGGTCGGTCCTCGGTGAGGCTGGATGCCGAGATCACCCGCCAGGTGCTCGGCGAGGTGCCCGCGGCGTTCCACGCCGGGGTGCAGGACATTTTGTTGATCGCGTTCGGGCTGGCCTGGGCGGAGTTTTTGGGCACCGGGCCCGCGCCGATCGGGATCGACGTGGAGGGCCACGGCCGTGACGAGGAGATCGCCGGCGACAGCGACATTGATCTGTCGCGCACGGTGGGCTGGTTCACCACGAAGTACCCGATCGCGTTGAGTCTGGGGAAGATCTCCTGGGAGCAGGTCCGTACCGGGCACGCCGCGTTGGGGGTGGTGGTCAAGGACGCCAAGGAACAGCTGCGCGCCCTGCCGCAGGGGGCCACCTACGGTCTGTTGCGCTATCTGAATCCGGGTGTGGAGTTGGGTGGGGCGGACCCGGGCATCGGGTTCAACTATTTGGGCCGGCTGGGTGCCGGTGCCGGTGAGCTCTCCGAGGAGATGTGGCGCATCGGTGAGGGCAGCCTGGAGCTGGGTGCCGCGGCGACCGCGATCGATATGCCGTTGATGCATACGGTGGAACTCAACGCCGGCACGCTGGACACCGACGCCGGGCCGCGACTGCAGGCGTCGTGGACGTGGGCGCCCTCGGCGGTCGATGCTGAGCAGATCGACCGGTTGGGCCGGTTGTGGTTTGAGGCGCTGGCCGGGATCTGCGCCCACGTGCAGTCCGGCGGGGGCGGGTTGACCCCCTCGGATCTTCTGCCCGCCACGCTGTCCCAGGCCGAGATCGACGAGCTCAGCGCCCAGTACGCGGTCGCCGATGTGTTGCCGCTGACCCCGTTGCAGCGCGGGCTGCTGTTCCAGTCGGCCTTCGCCGAGGGCTCCGACGACGATGTCTATGCGGTGCAGCTGGGCCTGACGGTCACCGGCGATCTGGACACCGACCGGTTGCGCGAGGCCGTGCACGCGGTGGTGGCTCGCCATCCGAACCTGGCGGCACGGTTCGTCGATGAGTTCGGCGAGCCGGTTCAGGTGCTCCCGGTCGACCCGCAGATCGCTTGGCAGCACGTCGCATTCGACACCGATCTCGAGCAGCGCGTCGAGCAGCTGTGCGCCGCGGAGCGGACCGCGGTCTGCGATCTCGCCGGGCAGCCCACGTTCCGGGCGGCGCTGATCACCATGCCCGGCAACCGCCATCGCCTGGTGCTGACCATCCACCACATCGTCATCGACGGCTGGTCGCTGCCCATCCTGCTGCAGGAGATCTTCTCCAGCTACTACGGGCAGCGGCTGGCGGCCCCGGTCGGATACCGCAGCTTCG
>JAGQTW010000007.1 GCA_020438785.1 Mycobacterium sp.
GTTCTCCTTGAGCTCCACGCCCAGCGGGCCGTAGTCCCACGCGGACTTGGTGCCGCCGTAGATCTCGCCGGACTGGTAGACCAGGCCACGTCGCTTGGCCAGGTTGACGACGCTGTCGATCACGGACGCCACGCGGATGCACTCCTGTCGGGGGTGAGGGGAACGGCTTCACAGCCTAGCGACGGGGCTTTGACATGCGTGATCGCGCATGGAACAGTTGAGCGCAAGTGGAAATGATTTCCAATAGTGGTCCGGTTTCCGCAGGGGGTGACGCCATGACCACGGCC
Source organism: Mycobacterium sp. (assembly GCA_020438785.1). Lineage (GTDB taxonomy): Bacteria > Actinomycetota > Actinomycetes > Mycobacteriales > Mycobacteriaceae > Mycobacterium. Next base: position 288 of record JAGQTW010000007.1, read on the forward strand.
ACCGACGGCCGGCGCGACGCCGGGCTCCCACCGCTGGGCGGTGACTTGCTGGATCGCGCCGGTGAGCTACTGCGCGCGCTGGCGGCACCGGTGCGCATCGCGATCGTCCTGCAGCTGCGCGAGTCGCACCGCTGCGTGCACGAGCTGGTCGACGCCCTCGACGTGCCCCAGCCACTGGTCAGCCAGCACCTGCGGATCCTGAAGTCCGCCGGGGTGGTCGCCGGGGAGCGGTCCGGGCGCGAGGTGATGTACCGGCTGGTCGATCACCACCTGGCCGAGATCGTGGTGGCCGCGCTCAGCCACGCCGACGAGGAACATTCGTGACCGCAGCACGCTCGGCGGTCGCCGGGGTGCGCGCCACCCGCCAGCGCGCGGCGATCATTGCGCTGCTCGACACCGTCGACGAGTTCCGCTCCGCCCAGGAGTTGCACGACGAACTCCGGCGCCGCGGCGAGAACATCGGGCTGACGACGGTGTACCGCACCCTGCAGTCGCTGTCGGCCGCGGATCTTGTCGACATGGTGCGCACCGACACCGGCGAGTCGGTCTACCGACGCTGCGCCGACGACGACCATCACCACCATCTGGTGTGCCGCGGCTGCGGATCGGCCGTCGAGGTCAGCGGCCGCGAAGTCGAGGCCTGGGCGGCCGAAGTGGCTCAGGCGCATGGGTTTTCCGAGGTGAGTCACACCATCGAACTGTTCGGCATCTGCGCGGACTGCCGCCGCGGGTAGCGCACCGCACCGAGATCGACGAAGGAGGCGCTAGTCGACCAGCCCGCGGCGCGCGTCGACGCCGGCGGCCAGCACCATCAGCACCAGGGTGCGCAGGGCCGCCTCGCCCAGCCCGTCTCCGGGGAAGTTGTAGCGCAGCATCACATCACCCCGCTTGGCGGTCTGCTCGACCAACGTCACCGTGCCCAGCATGGTGGCCTGGGCCGCCGCCGCGACACGCTTGCGCAGATCGGCGTTGACCGGCAGGTCCCACGCCAAAACCTGTGTCAGCGAAATCATTTCGATGTCGTCGGCGATCGACACGGTGCGCAGCGATGCGACGGTCCCGTCGTGGCGCACCGTCAGCGCTCCGTCGGCTTCGACATCGACCGGCATTACGTCGGCGAGGATATCGGCCAGCCGCGCGGACAGCTCCACGGCTACGCGCGCCCGAATCGGCGGTTGCGGTTGACGTACTCCTCGCAGGCCGCCCACAGGTCGCGGCGGTCGTAGTCCGGCCAGAGCTTGTCCTGGAACACGTATTCGGCGTAGGCCGCCTGCCACAGCATGAAGTTGCTGGCCCGCTGTTCCCCCGAGGTGCGAATGAACAGATCGACGTCGGGGATGTCGGGGCGGTGCAGGTGCTCCGAGATCGTTCGTTCGTCCACCCGCTCGGGGTCGATCCGGCCCGCGGCCGCGTCGCGCGCGATCTGGCGCGCGGCCTCGGCGATCTCTGCGCGCCCACCGTAGTTGACGCAGTAGTTGACCGTGATGACGTCGTTGTCGGTCGTCATGTTCTCGGCGATGTCGAATTCCTTGATGACACTGCGCCACATCCGCGCCCGGGAACCCACCCAGCGCATCTGCACACCCATGATGTCGAGATTCTCCCGGCGGCGTCGCACCACTTCCCGGTTGAAGCCCATCAGGAAGCGGACCTCCTCGGCGCTGCGCCGCCAGTTCTCGGTGGAGAACGCGTAGACGGTGAGGTGCTTGATCCCGATCTCGATGGCTCCGCAGGTGATGTCGATGAGCACCGCCTCGCCCATCTTGTGCCCCTCGGTGCGGCTCAAGCCGCGCTGAGTGGCCCATCGCCCATTGCCGTCCATCACCACGGCGACGTGCTTGGGCAACTGGTCGGCGGGGATGGCCGGCGGCACCGCCTTGGAGGTGTGCTGGGGCGGGCGCCGCGGGCCACCGCCCGGCGCTGGCGGCAGCTCCGGGAAGACCACCGGCCAGCTGGACACGTCGGGGAACGTCGGGTAATCGTCGGGCGCGGGGGCAAGCTGCGGAAAATTCTCCTTCCGCCGCCGCTCACCCCCCCGCCACGAGCTGCTCACCCGGTTCATCGCCATGGCGCACATCCTGCCTGAACACCTCCTCACCGCGGTCGGTGGGCTGCCGGTAGACCCGCTCCACCAGCGGCAGGGTGCGCAGCTGGCGTTCCAGGTGCCATTGCAGGTGGGCGGCCACCAGGCCGCTGGCGTGGCTGCGGTGGGACGGCGAGGAGGCCTCCGCGGCCTCCCAGTCGCCGTCGTGCAGCGCCGACATCAGGTCCACGACCGCCTGCGGCGGGGTGGTCGAGCCGGACGGCCTGCAGTGCATGCACACGCTGCCACCGGCGGCGATGTGGAAGGCGCGGTGCGGGCCCGGCGCCGCGCACCGCGCGCATTCGGTCAGCGACGGCGCCCACCCGGCGATGCCCATGGCGCGCAGCAGGTAGGCGTCCAGCACCAGTTCGCGGGGACGCTTGGCATCGGCCACCGCCCGCAGTGCCCCGACCGTGAGCCGGTGCAGTGCCGGGGCCGGGGCGTGTTCCTCGCCGGCCAGCCGCTCGGCGGTCTCCAGGACCGCGCAGGCGCAGGTGTAGCGCCCGTAGTCGTTGACGATGTCGGTGGCGAAGGCGTCGATGGAGACCACCTGGGTGACGATGTCGAGATTGCGGCCGGGATGCAGTTGGACGTCGATGTGCGCGAAGGGCTCCAGCCGGGAGCCGAACTTGCTGCGGGTGCGGCGAACGCCCTTGGCGACCGCGCGAACCAAGCCGTGGTCGCGGGTCAGCAGGGTGACGATGCGGTCGGCCTCACCGAGCTTGTGCTGGCGCAGCACGACCGCCCGATCCCGATACAGCCGCATTGATCGAGTTTCGCACTGTCCTGCGACATAGTCACCGACCCGCGCCGGGGAAGCACCCTGCCGGCGAGCTCAGAAGCGCGTCGGGGCCGGCCCGCTAGAAGCCGAGCCGCCCCAGCTGTTTGGGATCACGCTGCCAGTTCTTCGCGATCTTCACCCGAAGATCCAGGTAGACCCGGGTGCCGAGCAGCTTCTCGATCTGCGTGCGGGCGGCGGTGCCGACCTCCTTGAGCCGCGCACCCCCCTTGCCGATGACGATGCCCTTCTGGCTGGGCCGTTCGACGTAGAGGACCGCGTGCACGTCGATCAGTTCGCCCTGCTCCTCCGAGCGTCCTTCGCGGGGGGTCACCTCCTCGATGACCACCGCCAGCGAATGCGGCAACTCGTCGCGCACCCCCTCCAGGGCCGCCTCGCGGATGAGCTCGGCCATCAGCACTTCCTCCGGCTCGTCGGTCAGCTCACCGTCGGGGTAGAACGCCGGCCCGGGCGGAAGCTGCGCGGCCAGCACGTCGATCAGCACGTCGATCTGTTCGCCGGTGGCCGCCGACACCGGGACGATCTCGGCGGCATGCTCGCCGGCGAACTCGTTGACCGCGATCAGCTGCGCGGCGACCTTGTCCTTCGGCACCTTGTCGATCTTGGTGACGATCACCACCAGGGTGGTCCGCGGCGCCACGGCGCGGATCTGGTCGTAGATCCACCGGTCGCCGGGCCCGATCGCCTCGTCGGCCGGGATGCACAGCCCGATCACGTCGACCTCGGAATAGGTGTCGCGCACCAGGTCGTTGAGGCGCTTGCCGAGCAGCGTCCGGGGGCGATGCAGACCGGGGGTGTCGACGAGCACGATCTGGAAGTCCTCGCGGTGCACGATGCCGCGGATGGTGTGCCGGGTGGTCTGGGGGCGGTCCGAGGTGATGGCCACCTTCGTCCCCACCAGCGCATTGGTCAGGGTGGACTTGCCGGTGTTGGGCCGGCCGACGAAACACACGAAACCCGAACGGAACTCGCGTCCGTCACTCATCGGGCTGCCCATCCTCCTCGGCGCGGGGGACGCGGCTCACCAGGACCGTGCCGATACGCACCCGCCCACGATGATCCGGGCCGCCCTCGGCCCGCAGGCGAAGCCCGTGGGACTCGACCTCGGCCCCGGGCAACGGGACCCGGCCGAGTTCGAGTGCGAGCAGGCCGCCGACGGTCTCGACGTCGAGGTCCCCGTCGAACTCCATGTCGTAGAGTTCGGCCACATCCTCGACCGGCAACCGCGCCGAGACGCGGAACCTGTTGTCCCCCAATTCTTCTATCGGGGCCACCTCGTCGGTGTCGTACTCGTCGGCGATCTCCCCGACGATCTCCTCGAGGACGTCCTCGATGGTGGCGAGCCCGGCGATCGCCCCGTACTCGTCGACCAGCAGCGCCATGTGGTTGCGGTCGCGCTGCATCTCGCGCAGCAGGTCGTCCAGCGGTTTGGAGTCCGGCACGAACACCGGTGCGCGCATCACGTCGGTGACCTTGGTGTCCCGACCGGCGTTGGTGGAGTAGTAGGTTCGCTGGACCAGGTCCTTGAGGTACACCACGCCGACGATGTCGTCGACGTTCTCGCCGATCACCGGAATGCGGGAGTGCCCGCTGCGCACCGCAAGCGATGTGGCCTGCCCGGCGGTCTTGTCGCTCTCGATCCACACCATCTCGGTACGCGGGACCATCACCTCGCGGGCGGGGGTGTCGCCGAGGTCGAACACCGACTGGATCATCCGGCGTTCCTCGTCGGCCACGATCCCGCGCTGCCCGGCCATGTCGACGACCTCGCGCAGCTCGATCTCGGAGGCGAACGGTCCGTTGCGGAAGCCTCGACCGGGGGTGACGGCGTTACCGAGCAGGATCAGCAGGCGCGTGATCGGCGCCAGCAGCACCGAAATCGCATGCAGGGGAACGGCTGAAGCCAGGGCGATGGTGTAGGCCTTCTGCCGGCCCAACGTTCGCGGGCCCACCCCGATGACGACGAAGCTGGCGATCGTCATGATCAGCGCGGCGACGACGAGACCCCACTTGAGCCCGAGGTCGTCCCACAGGAACGCCACCAGTAGCACCGTGGCCGCCGCCTCGCAGGCGATGCGCAGCAGCACAACGAGATTGATGTAGCGCGGACGTTCGGCCATCACCCGGGCAAGCCGCAGCGCACCGGGCCGTTCGGCGCGGATCAACTCCTCGACCCGGGCTACCGAGACGGTGCTGATGGCGGCGTCGATGGCGGCGAACAGGCCGCCCAGCAGAATGAGCGCGATCGCGCCGAACAGCGAGGTCAAATCGGTCACGGCCCGTCGAAATACCGCGACTTGTCGAGCAATCGCCGGTCCTTCTCGGACTGGCGATCCTTGTGATACGACTCGACCTGGTCGGCGACCCACTCCTCGAGCAGCCGACGCTGCAGCGCGAACATCTCCTTCTCCTCGTCGGGCTCGGCATGGTCGTAGCCCAGCAGATGCAGCACGCCGTGCACGGTCAGCAGCGCCAGCTCGTGGCCGAGGCTGTGGCCCGCCGCGACGGCCTGATCGGCGGCGAACTGCGGGCACAGCACGATGTCCCCCAGCATCGCCGGTCCGGGTTCGGGCGCATCGGGACGGCCCCCCGGCTCGAGCTCGTCCATGGGGAAGCTCATCACGTCGGTGGGTCCGGGCAGATCCATCCATCGCATGTGCAGGTCGGCCATCGCATTGGTGTCGAGCAGCACCATCGACAGTTCCGCGCCGGGGTTGACCTCCATCTTGCGGATCACGAAGCGCGCGACGCTGATCAGTTCCTCTTCGGAAACGTCGAGGCCGGACTCGTTGGACACCTCGATGTTCATTGGTGGTCGCCGCCTACCGTCGGGTGGAGCGTCGCTGAGCCCGGTTCGTCAGGCCCGGTTCCTCGGCCTTGGCGTAGGCGTCGACGATCTCGGAGACCAGCCGGTGCCGGACCACGTCGGCGCTGGTGAGCTGCGCGAAGTGGATGTCGTCGAGGCCGTCGAGGATATCCATTGCCGCACGCAGCCCCGAGCGGGCGCCGCCGGGCAGGTCGACCTGGGTGATGTCACCGGTGACCACGATCTTGGAACCGAAGCCGAGCCGGGTGAGGAACATCTTCATCTGCTCGGCGGTGGTGTTCTGCGCCTCGTCGAGGATGATGAACGCGTCGTTCAACGTCCGCCCGCGCATGTAGGCCAGCGGCGCCACCTCGATCACGCCGGCGCTCATCAGCTTCGGGATCGCCTCGGGGTCCATCATGTCGTGCAGCGCGTCGTACAGCGGCCGCAGGTACGGGTCGATCTTCTCGCTGAGCGTTCCGGGCAGAAAGCCAAGGCGCTCACCGGCTTCCACCGCGGGCCGAGTCAGGATGATCCGGTTGACCTGCTTGGTCTGCAGCGCGTTGACCGCCTTGGCCATCGCCAGATACGTCTTGCCGGTGCCTGCCGGTCCGATGCCGAACACGATGGTATTGGTGTCGATGGCGTCGACGTAGCGCTTCTG
>JAGQTW010000108.1 GCA_020438785.1 Mycobacterium sp.
GACCTGTGGGCGGAGGCGCTGGAGGCCCACCGGGACGAGGCCATCGCCGTGCAGTCCGAAGAGGTCTACGAGCGGTACATGAAGTATTTGACGGGTTGTGCAAAAGGCTTCCGGGTTGGGTATATCGACGTGGATCAGTTCACACTGCAAAAGCAGTGACCGCGACATATGCCTGAGGCAGGTTCATTCGTGCCCGCGGCGGGGGGCACAGGTTATGGTTCAGATCACAGCGCGACCAGTCATCACACGCGGGGGCGTGGTGCGGCGGAGAACGAGGAGGGTTGTACGCACTGATGCCCGAGGCAACTGACACCAAGGACATGCGGCCACACTTCGAAGAGATCCAGGCCCACTACGACCTGAGCGACGACTTCTTCGGCTTGTTCCAGGACCCGACCCGGAAGTACAGCTGCGCGTACTTCACCGGACCGAACGTCACCCTGTCCGAGGCCCAGGTCGCCAACGTCGACCAGCACCTCGACCGGCTCGATCTCAAGCCGGGGATGACCCTGCTCGAGGTGGGCTGCGGCTGGGGCCTGACCTTGCAGCGCGCGATGGAGAAGTACGACGTCAATGTCATCGGCCTGACACTGTCGAAGAACCAGAAGGCCTACTGCGATCAGCTGCTGTCGAAGGTCGACAGCGAGCGGACCTTCGACGTCCGCCTGGAGGGCTGGGAGCAGTTCCACTCCCCCGTCGACCGGATCGTGTCGATCGAGGCGTTCGAACACTTCGGGTTCGAACGCTACGACGACTTCTTCAAGACCTGCTTCGACATCCTGCCCGACGACGGCCGGATGACCATCCAGAGCAGCGTCGGCTACCACCCCTACGACCTGCAGGCGCGCGGTAAGAAGCTGACCTTCGAGTTGGCCCGCTTCGCCAAGTTCATCGGCGAGGTGATCTTCCCGGGCGGGCGCATCCCGAGCACCCAGATGATGGTCGAGCACGGCGAGAAGGCGGGCTTCGTGGTCCCCGAACCGCTGTCGCTGCGCAACCACTACATCAAGACCCTCGGCATCTGGGCGGCCCGCCTCGAACAGCACAAGGACGAGGCCATCGCGGCGGCCGGTGAAGAGAGCTACAACAACTACATGCGGTACCTGACCGGCTGCCAGTACTACTTCGTCGACGAGGCCCTCGACGTCAGCCTGGTCACCTACCTCAAGCCGGGCGCGGTCACCTAACCGTCGGCTGTCGGATCGGCCGGGTCCCGTTCGTCGGACAGGTAGAGGGTGGAAACACCAGGTTTCCGCTCCCGACCCGGAGGACACGACGATGTACTACTTCGCACTCCTGCAGAGCGCCGAGCGCGACCTGACCCCGACCGAGGGGCAGGCCGAAATGCAGGCCTACACCGATTTCCACGCCCGCGCGGCCGGCGCCATCCGGGCCGGTGACGCGCTGGCCCCCGCCGCCGAGGCCGTCCAGATCACCGGCGGACCCGATCGCCCCGTGGTGACCGACGGGCCGTTCGCGGAGGGCGCCGAGGTGGCCGGCGGCTACTACATGTTCGAGGCCGACGATCTCGACGAGGCGCTGCAGCTGGCCCGGCAGGTGCCGGCAGCCCGGTACGGTGCCGTCACGGTGTGGCCGGCGGTCTACTGGAACGCCCCGTCGGCGCCCACCACCGGCAATGACTGGCTGGCCCTGCTGCTGGAATCCGGTGAGGTGGCGGCACCCGGCAGCCCCGAGTGGGAGGCCGGCTCCCCGCAACACGGGGCGTTCCACGCGGCCGCCGGCGACCATGTGCTCGGCGGTGCGCCGCTGCACCCACCGACCACCGCGACTACGGTCCGGGTGCGTGACGGCGAGGTGCTGCTCACCGACGGACCGTTCGCCGAGGGCGCCGAGGTGGCCAACGGGTTCTACCTGCTGCGGGCCGCCGACCGTGACGAGGCCACCAAGCTGGCGTCGATGATCCCGGCCTCGACGGTGCAGTTGCGCCGCCTGGCCGGCGTGGCGGGCCTGTAGCGACGAGTCGTGCAGTCCCTGGACGGCGTCTTCCGGCGGGAGTGGGGAGCCGCGGTCGCGGCGATCGCCCGCTGGTCGGGTGATCTGACGGTCGCCGAAGACGCCGTCCAGGAGGCGTGCACCGACGCGCTGCGCACCTGGCCCCGCGACGGGATGCCCGCCAACCCCGGCGCCTGGCTGGTGACGGCGGCCCGCAACCGCGCCAGGGACCGACTGCGTCGCGAATCAGTGCGCCCGGGAAGGGAATTGGCTGCGGTGATCGACGACATAACCGCCAGGACGGATCGCGCCGGGGTGCCGCACCGCGTGCGCGACGACGAGCTGCGGATGATGTTCACCTGCGCGCACCCGGCCCTCGAGCGCGCCTCCCAGTTGGCGCTGACCCTGCGGCTGGTCTCGGGTCTCACCGTGGCCGAGATCGCGCGGGCGCTGCTGCAGAGCGAGGCCGCCGTCGCCCAGCGGATCACCCGCGCCAAGACCAAGATCAGGCATGCCAACATCCCGTTGCGGGTGCCCCCGGCCGAACTGCTGCCCGAACGCACCCCGCACGTGCTGTCGTGCATCTACTCGGTGTTCACCGAGGGCTACTGGTCCACCGCCGGGCCGTCGGCGATCCGCGACGACCTGTGCGACGAAGGGGTGCGGCTCTCCGGCGAGATCTGCACCCTGATGCCCGGCGAACTGGAGGCGCAGGCGCTGGCAGCGCTTGTGCTGCTGCATGATTCGCGCCGGTCCACCCGCGTCGACAACCGTGGGTCGCTGGTGCCGCTCGAGGAGCAGGACCGCCGGCGCTGGGACCGTGGCCGGATCAGCCGCGGCCTGGAGTACCTGCGGCGGGCGAATGGCTCGGCCGGACCGTACCTGCCGCAGGCCGTGATCGCCGCGATGCATGCGACCGCCCCCAGTTGGGAGCGGACCGACTGGGTCACGATCTGTAGCGCGTATGACCGGCTGGTGGCCATCACCGATTCGCCGGTGGTGCTGGCGAACCGCGCCCTGGCCGTCGGTTTTCGCGACGGTCCCGCCGCCGGCCTGGCCGCCCTGGACAAGGTCGCCCACGATCCGCGGCTGACGCGCTCGAGCCTGGTGGCGACGGTTCGGGCCGATCTGCTGCGGCGGGCCGGTGACTACCGGGAGGCCGCCGGCTGGTACCGAAAGGCTCTGGAGTCCAACGGCTCCGAACCCGGCCGGGCGTTCCTGCGTCGCCGACTTGCGGAGTGCGGCGGGTGACGGGACCGCGTTGCGTTAGGGTCGGCAACAGCAACACACCTCGACGAGGAGGCCCCATGCTCGCCGGTCGACTGGCAGACCCGAACTACACCCTGGGCACCGATCCGCGCTCCGATCCGCGGATGGTCGCCGCGTTGACCGGCATCGGGCTGGCGGGTGAGCTGCCCGAAGCCCCGGTCACGGTCGACTCGCCGATCGAGGACCTGCTCGCCTACTGCGCGGCCGCCGAGGAGATGGTCGGCAGCGTGTTCGACCACCTCGCCCTCGCGGCCGAGGCGCCGACGGGGGTGTCCACCAGCACCGTCACCATCCCCGGCGCCGACGGCAACGAGCTGACCCTGTTCGTCAGCCGGCCCACCGCAGCCCCTGACGGCCCGCTCCCGGCGGTCGTGCACTTCCACGGCGGCGGCATGGCGATCGCCAGCGCGGCCGACGCAGCCTACCGGCTGCTGCGCGAGCACCTGGCCGCTTCCGGCCTGGTGGTGGTCGGCGTGGAGTTCCGCAACTCCGGCGGCCGGCACGGGGTGCACCCGTACCCGGCCGGGCTCAACGACTGCGCGGCGGCGACGCGCTGGGTGCACGCCAACGCCGCCGACCTCGGCATCAGCCACCTCATCGTCTGCGGCGAGTCCGGCGGCGGAAACCTCACCCTCACCGTCACCCACAAGGCCAAGCGCGAGGGCTGGCTCGACGAGATCGCCGGTGCGTACGCGCAGTGCCCGTACATCTCGAACCGCTGGCTGGACTACCCCGAGGAGTTGCCGTCCCTGCGGGAGAACGACGGCTACTTCATCAGCTGCCAGCAGGCCGCGCTGCTCGGTGCCCTGTACGACCCCGGCAAGAAGCATTCGCACGAGCCGACCTGCTGGGCGTTGAACGCCACCGAGCAGGATCTCGCGGGAATGCCCCCGCACGTCATCTCGGTCAACGAGCTCGACCCGCTGCGCGACGAGGGCCT
>JAGQTW010000109.1 GCA_020438785.1 Mycobacterium sp.
TCTTGGTGCGACGGCTCAGCACCTGGACGACGCGACGGATCTCGTTGTCGCGCCCGATGACCGGGTCCAGCTTGCCCTCCCGGGCCCGCTCGGTCAGGTTCGTGGAGTACTTCTCCAGCGCCTGATAGCTGGCCTCCGGGTCCGGGCTGGTCACCCGGGCACTGCCGCGCACCTTGACGAACGCGTCGCGCAGCGCCTGCGGGGACGCGCCGTGCCCGGTGAGCAGCTTGGCCACATCGGAGTCGCCGGTGGCCAGGCCGACCATCAGGTGCTCGGTGGAGACGTACTCGTCGTCCATCTCGGTGGCCAACTGCTGGGCGGCGGTGATGGCCGCCAGCGACTCCCGCGACAGCTGCGGCTGCGAGGTCGCCCCGCTGCTCGTCGGCAGCCGGTCGACCAGGTGCTGCGCCTCCGTACGGATGGTCGCCGGGTCGACGCCGACCGCCTCGAGCAGCGGTCCGGCGATGCCGTCGGTCTGCGTGAGCAGCGCCAACAGCAGATGGGCGGGCCTGATCTCCGGGTTGCCCGCGGCACTGGCCGCCTGCAACGCCGCGGTCAGAGCCGCCTGGGTCTTGGTGGTCGGGTTGAAAGAGTCCACGACACCTCCGTTTCTTTCCTGGAAAAAGCTTGTCGGGAGTTACAACGCCGTCAATCTTGAGTCTGTTCCGCTCAAGTTTACGAGATTTCCCCCCGCGTCCGATAGGGCCTTCCGACATCTGTTTCTCCCGCAGTATTCGAACATATGATCGACAGATGGGCGAGCTCGCGTCGATCGGCTACAACGGCCAGCCGGTCCGGCCGCCGTTCCGGCCGGTGCGACCGCCACTTGCCGTGCTGGTCGACCTCACCGTGCTGTTCCCGCGCGAGCCGCACCGAACCGGGCGCTACCACCCGCACGGCCTGCAGATGCACAAGGTCGTGGAGGGCCGGCTCGGCTGTTGGGGGCTGTGCGAGCAGGGTGACTGGTGGGGGCTGGTGACCTACCAGATCGCCTACGGGTCCAAGACCCGGACAGTGACGCACTGGGTGCCGGCCTGGACGCTGCGGCGAAACGCTGAACGGGCCTCGTCAGGACGGGCCGTAGTCCCAGTACTGCAGCCACTGCACGGTGGCGAACACCGTCAGCGTCACCGCGTAGCCGGCCATCACCGCCGCCGCGCCGAGTGCGCTGGTGCGTGCGCCCGCCCCGTCCACCGGGTCGAGCCAGCGCCGAAACCACCGGCCGGCCCACGGCATCAGGGCCCACTGCAGGGTCGCCACGCTGACCACCTGACTGACCCACATCGCCAGCCACGGCTCGGCACCGAGCCGGTCGATGACCGGGCCGAGGAACCTCGACAGCAGCATGACGGTCGGATACAGCACCAGCAGGATCAGCATCGCTGTCTTCCACCGGGGCGTGATGGCCGTGCGGCCGTTCTCGGTGCGCACCGTCGTACCGAACGCGGTCGTCGAGGACACCAGGGAGAATTCGCGGCTCAGGCTCAGCCGCAGGCCCGACAGCGCTGCGTCGCGCTCCGGCGAGCGCAGCCAGGCCGACAGCTGCGGCTCGGTGCGAAACCGCAACACCGCCATGGACTCCCGGTCGGCGCCATCCGGGGCCGCCAGGAAGGCACAGCAGCCCTCGAATCCGCTGAAGCCGGCGCTGGTCTCGGCCAGTCGCGCCTCGGCGGACACGAAATCGAGTTCGCGGCCGCGCGTCACCGTGTGCCGAAACACCCCGATCCCCGGCGGCACTCCATCGGGGGTGATCACCAGATCCGCTGCGGCGACGAGAATTCCGCGCTCGGCGGCCGCACGCAACACTCGCTTGCGCGCCGGGCCGTCCAGCCACGCGTGCAGACTCTCCGGATCGGAAAAACTCACCGCGATACCCCAGTCCAGGTGTGGGCGGTCGAGGATGGACACCCGCAGATCGGTGGCGCCCGCCGCGGTCTCGCGCAATTCGGCCGCGACCGCGGTGAAGTCCCGCGGATCGTCGGTGCGGTGGAAGATCGTGACGACGGTCGCGCGGCTCATGTCGGTCGGGCCCCCATCTCAGTATGGGTGCTTGTCGGGCCGGTTGCGCCACGCGTCGTAGGCGGGTTCGGCCAGATCCGGCCGGAACTGCCGGATGTCGATGCTGCGCTGGTCGTAGGGTTTGGCGAAATCCCGGTACTGGAATTCGTCGTCGAAGCCGATGCTACTGGTCTCGGCGAGATCGCTGCCGAAGTAGACGGCATCGATACGCGCCCAGTAGATGGCGCTCATGCACATCGGGCAGGGCGCACCGCTGACGTAGATCTGGTGTCCCATAAGCATTTTCGACCGCATCGGGACGATGTCCGGGGAGCCCTGCGGCCGTGGGACGAGCTCGAGTATCGACTCGTTGACGTGGTCGACGGCGATCGACGGCGCTTCGGGAATCAGCGTGGCACAAGCCTTCCGGATGGTCTCGATCTCGGCGTGCGCGGTGATGTCACCCGTGAGCAGCACGCGGTTCTGGCCACGCGCGACGATCTCACCGTCGCGAACCAGGACCGCTCCGAACGGGCCGCCCCAGCCGTTGTCCACCGACTCCTTCGCCAGCCGACACGCTTCGACCATGAGCTCATCAGGGGTCATATCCACCACTTCCGCCGTTGTCTGAGTTCGAAACTAATAGTGCGGCCACGGTAGCGCGTGGGCCCGCCGCCGGAAGCCGAACCGTTACGGGGCCCCGGCGTTCGACGGGGAGGTGGTCACCTCCGGGTTCGGAAGGGTCGTCGACGTCGGCGACGTCGTCTCCGAGGAGCTCGACGTGCTCGACGACGGCTCCGGCGGCGGCGCGATCTGCGCGGCACTCTCGGTGGGCGTGGACGAGGTCGCGGTGACCTCGGTCGTGGTGGTGGTCGTGGTGGTGGTCGACGTGGTCGGCGGCGGGGCCGTGGTGCGCGGCGCCGAGTACGACGTGGTGCGCGGCATCGGGCTTACGGGCGTCGAGGGCTGTTGGCGCGAGCTCTGCGCGGTGTGGATGACCGCATACACCAGGATCAGCACCAAGATGGCGGCGGCGACGCCCGAGGCGTAGAGCAGCGTGCGCTCACGGGTGTCAGGGTCCACGCGCAGAGATAGTACGGTCACCGCCGGTCTTGGTAGGTTCTTCGCGTGACAAGCAGCCTTGGCTCGGAGCTCACCGAGCTCATTCCGCTGGCGCTCGTCATCACGCTCTCGCCGCTGTCGGTCATCCCCGGCATCCTCATGCTGCACACCCCGAAGCCGCGTCCGACCGCGGTGGCCTTCCTGGTCGGCTGGGCGATCGGCATCGGGGGACTCACCGCCGGCTTCGTGGCCATCTCCAACGCCCTCGACGGGCTCAACCGGCAGCCGACGTGGGCGCCGCACCTGCGCATCGTGATCGGTGCCGCGCTGATCCTGTTCGGCCTCTACCGGTGGTTCACCCGCAACCGCTCCGCCCACACCCCGGGCTGGCTGACGTCCATGACCTCGATCGGGCCGGGCCGCGCCTTCGTCACCGCCCTGGTGCTGGCCGTGGTCAACCCCAAGGTGTTGTTCATGTGCGCCGCAGCGGGTCTGGCAATCGGCTCGGCCGGGCTGGGCGCCACCGGCGCATGGACGGCCGACGTCGTCTTCACCGCCGTTGCGGCCTCCTCGGTTGCGCTGCCGGTACTGGCCTACCTGATCGCCGGGGAAAAGCTGGACGCGCCGCTGACGCGGCTGAAGAACTGGATGGAGGAGCAGCACGCCACCCTGGTGGCCGCCATCCTGGTGATCCTCGGCCTGATGGTGCTCTACAAGGGCATCCACGGCCTGTAGCCGTCCCGCCGACACGCCGAACAGCGCGCCTAAGATCGGGCGGCGTGGGGCTAGACGATCGCGACGCGCTGCGGGTGTTGCAGACCGCGTTCGATCCGAAGTACCGATCCGATGAGTTGATCCGGCAGTTCTACACCCACTGGTTCGCCATCGACACCGGCGTGCGCGACCTGTTCCCCCCCGACCTCGACCACCAGCGGGCGGTCTTCGGTGAGGCCATGCACTGGGTGCTCGGTGAGCTGGTGGCCCAGCGGGCCGACGCCCCGGTCGCGTTCCTTGCCCAGCTCGGCCGCGATCATCGGAAATACGGTGTGCGCGAGCAGCATTACGTGACCATGCGCCGCGCCTGGTACAACACCATGCGCCACGGCCTGGCCGCGCAGTGGAACGCCGCGGTCGACGACGCCGCCCGGCAGGCGATCAACCTGATCGCCGGGGTGATGTCGGGGGCCGCCGACGCCGAGGCCGGCCCGCCCTGGTGGGACGGCACGGTGCTGGAACACCACCGGGTGTCGCGGGACATCGCCGTGGTGCGGCTGCGCCTGGACCAGGCGATGCCCTATCACCCCGGTCAGTACGTCAACGTCCAGATTCCGCAGCGGCCGCGGCGGTGGCGCTACCTGTCGCCGGCGATGCCGTCGGACCCGAACGGGTATATCGAATTCCACGTCCGCTCGGTGCCCGGCGGGATGGTCAGCACCACGATCGTCGGCGAGACCCGGCCCGGGGACCGGTGGCGGCTGTCCAGCCCGCACGGCGGACTGCACGTCGACCGGGACGGCGGCGACGTCCTGATGGTCGCAGGCAGCACCGGCCTGGCGCCGCTGCGCACGCTGATCATGGACCTGGCGCGGTTCGGGGTGAACCCCCGCGTGCACCTGTTCTTCGGCGCCCGTTATCCCTGCGAGCTCTACGACCTGCCGACGCTGTGGGAGATCGCCAGCACCAACCCGTGGCTGTCGGTGTCTCCGGTGTCGGAGTATCCGGCGGACCCGCCGTGGGCGGCCGACTACCCCGACGTGCAGCCGCCGCGGGGCCTGCACGTCCGCCAGAGCGGCCGACTGCCCGAGGTGGTCAGTCGCTACGGCGGCTGGGGTGACCGGCAGATCCTGATCTGCGGACGGCCCGAGATGGTGCGAGCCACCCGGGCCGCCCTGCTGGCCAAGGGCGCCCCCGCCGGGCGCATCCAGCACGACCCGCTCTCGGGTTGATGACCCGATCCGTCACATGTGTGACTTTCGTCCCTTTTCCGGCCCATCCCCTCCAGACGACGATCACTTTCGGGATCAAGCAGTGAGGGGCTGTGATGATGCAAGCCGGTCCGGCTGGGGACGCCGACCGCGAACTCGACACCATCGCATGGGATTTCCTGTGTTCGCAATGGCTCGGGCGCAATTATTGGGACTGGTCGCTGGAGCGTCGGCTCGACGCTTACCTTCGCCACCAC
This sequence comes from Mycobacterium sp., assembly GCA_020438785.1. Taxonomy (GTDB): domain Bacteria; phylum Actinomycetota; class Actinomycetes; order Mycobacteriales; family Mycobacteriaceae; genus Mycobacterium. Next base: position 5,243 of record JAGQTW010000109.1, read on the forward strand.
CAGCGGGCGGACATCCTGAACAACGGTGCGTCCTACAACGCGGTCGTGGATCGGGTGATGGCGAACATGGGACGGGCCCGCCGGGACGGCGTGCTCGCCCCGCCGCATGCCTAGGAGGCAGCAATGGAGATCATCCACAAAGACGCGGGCGATCTGAAGCTGGCGCCCAACTTCACCGACTACGAACAGACCCGCGCGTCGTTCAGTTGGGCCGAGGTGCCGGAGTTGTGCGCCGGCATGGGTGAGGGCGGCTGCAACATCGCCTACGCCGCCGTCGACCGGCACGCCGCCGGCCCGGAGGCCGCCCGCACCGCCATGCGGTTCATCGCCGACACCCCGGGCAGTGCCGAACTGGTGTCCCACGACGTCAGCTACGCAGAGCTGGGCCGGCTCACCCGCAAGTTCACCAACGTGCTGCGCGGGCTCGGCATCGGCAAGGGCGACCGGGTGTTCGTGATCATGGGCCGGGTGCCCGAGCTCTACATCAGCATGCTCGGCGCGCTGCGCAACGGCAGCGTGGTCTCGCCGCTGTTCTCCGCATTCGGGCCCGAGCCGATCGCAACCCGCGTCACCATCGGCTCGGCGAACGTCATCGTCACCACCGCGGCCATCTACAAGCGCAAGATCGCCAAGATCCGCGACCAGCTGACGTCGGTCCAGCATGTGCTCGTGGTCGGCGGCGACGACACCGAGATTCCCGGCACCCTGAACTTCCATCGGCTGATGGACGACGCCGGCGACGACGCCCCGA
>JAGQTW010000110.1 GCA_020438785.1 Mycobacterium sp.
TCAATTCGCACCGTGCCCGTAAACCAGTCAGCCGGACCTTTGGCCGACGGCTGTGTCCCATTGCGTTTAATTTCCATCTCTAATACTCCACTTGAAAATAGGTTTCCCTCCCCTTAATCCCCTCTCTCTGGGGGGGAAAATCTGCTCTCCTCCCCCTCGGGGGGAGGATTAAGGAGGGGGAAAATGCACACGAACTCAGATTAGTAGCGGTGGCCGACCACGTTGATGTTCGCCATCGCTTCCCGAATCTCGCTGAGATCATCTGCCGTCAATGCGATATTGACCGCGCCGAGGTTCTCATCCAGACGGTGCAGCTTGCGCGTGCCCGGAATCGGCACGATCCACGGCTTTTGCGCCAGCAGCCAGGCCAGGGCCACCTGCGCCGGCTTGGCGTCCACCTCGGCCGCCACATCGCGCAAAGTCTGCAGCAGCGGCTCGATGCGGCGCAGATTCTCGGTGCCGAACAACGAGTTCAGCGCGCGCACCCCGCCGGGCCGGTTGTCCACGCCGTACTTGCCGCCGAGCAGGCCCTGGGCCAGCGGGCTGTAGGCGATCACCACCCGGTTCTCCCGCTCGGCGAACGGGACCAGATCGTCCAGCGCGCCCGGGTGGGCCAGCGAGAAGTGCACCTGATTGCTGATCACCGGCCGCCCGAGCGCGGCGTCCGCCTTCTGCCACCGCGCCAGCGAGTAGTTCGACACACCGGCGGCGCCGATCGCGCCGCTGTCGAGCAGGCTGCGCATGCCCGGCATGATCACCGAGTCCGGCACCACCGGGTTGGGCTGATGTACCTGGTAGAGCGGAATCCGCGTGAGCTGCAGGCGTTCCGCGCTGGCCCGCTCACGCCGGAGGATGACAGGGGGGAACGGCGCGACCGGGAAGATCTTGCTCGCCACCGCCACGCTGGCCCGCTCGTCGCCCAGCGCCTCACCCAGAATCCGCTCGCTCTTGCCGAACCCGTAGACCTCGGCGGTGTCGAACAGCGTGACTCCCAGCGCCAGTGCCCGTTGCACGATGTCGCGCGCGGCGCCCTCGGCGTACTGGTCTCCGTAGCCCCATTCGCGCGAGCCGAACTGCCAGGTGCCGAGCCCGATCCGGCTGACCCGGCCGACCCCTTCGACGTCAAGGTATTTCATGGGTCCAACCTACCCGGCTGCGCCGAGCGCTCAGAGGTGCAACTCCCGGGCGATCGCGGCGTGGTAGCGGTCGATGTTGGCGGGGTTGACGATTCGGAAGAAGCCGTCGGGCATCGGGGAGTCCTTCGGCGCCTCGACGGTCATCGTTCTGGTGAACAGCGTGACACCGGCACCCGGCCGGGTGAAGCGGTACTCGACGGTGATCCGGCCGTCCATTCCGCCGTTGCCCTGCCGGTCGTGACCGAGCCGCCCGACCGAGGTGAACACCCACAGCCGAGGCCGGTCCGCGATCGCAAGCTGCCAGCTGAAGATGCGCTCACCGTCCGGACCGCCCTCCTCCCAGTTATCGCCGACCTGCAACGGCAGGCTGTCCAGCTTGCCCACGTAGTTGCTGCCGGGGTAGGTCTTGGTCCAGTTGGCCGGGTTGGTGACGAAGTCGTAGAGCGTCTCGGCGGAGTGGGAGAAGGCTGTCTCCGAACTCGTGGTCACGATGCCCAATTGCGTTGCCCTTCTTGTCCGCAGTCAGCGCAGTTTACACTTGCGCGCTAATTTGTAACTTCGCCGTGTGGCGCATCGGTATGGTGGCCCGATGCGTTCGGTAATGCGCTTCGGCGCCCACGTCGGCCGTGGGGCGCGACGGTTGACGGCCGACGCGGTGCTGGGCGACAGGCGGCGATTCCCGCGTCGAGTCACCGACCTCACACCCGAGTCCCTGTCGGAGATCATCGGCGGCAGGGTCTCCGCCATCACGCCGCTGGACGCCACCGCCGGCACGTCGAGCCGGGCCCGGCTGGCTCTGGCCGGAGACGGCGTCCCGGAGTCGGTGTTCGTCAAGATGTCGGCCGGCACCGCGGGCATCCGGATGCTGGGTGAGCTGGCCGGACTGGGGGAGACCGAGGCACGCTTCTACCGTGAACTTGCCCCGCAACTGCGCCGGGGCCTGCCCCGGTGTCACGGATCGGCCTTCGACCCGCTGACCGGCCGCTACCTCGTGGTTCTCGAGGACATGGCCGTATCGGACTGCCAGTTCCCCGACACCCTTCATCCGCTGAGCACCGACCAGATGGCTCAGGTGGTGGGTGTCCTTGCCCATCTCCACGGCACGTTCTGGGGCCGGTTACCGGTGAAGCCCGGCGGCACAGGGCAGTTCGGCTGGCTGCAGAGCCCGTCCACCGACCCGGCCAACCTGCTCACACCGTCCGTCATGAAGATGTCGGCGAAGCGCCTTGCCGCGTCGACGGCGATCCCGGTGCACACCGGCCGCTACATCTGGGAGAACTTCGCCCGCGCAACGGCCATCGTGGACAGCGGGCCGCACACCGTCCTGCACGGCGACTCGCACCCGGGCAACACCTACTTCTGCGACGGGCACGCCGGCCTGCTGGACTGGCAGGTGGTCCGGCGCGGGCACCCGGCCCGCGACCTCGCCTACGGGATCGTGCTGGGCACACCCGAACACGTCCGCCACGCCGTGGAGCGTGAGTTGCTCGACACCTATCGGCAGGCGCTCGCCGCCGAGGGCGGCCCGGTGTTGGATGCCGATGACCTGTGGACCCGCTACCGGCAGGCCGTCGTGCACCCGTATCTGTCCGCGCTGACGACCGCGGGCCTCGGCGGCCTGCAGGACGACGGCATCGCCCTGGAGGGCCTGCGGCGCGCCGTGACCGCGCTCGATGAACTCGAAACCGTAGCTGCGCTGCGGAATTCAGGCTGAAGGCTCAGCCCTGCAGCAGGGCGGCCATCTTGGGGACGATCGCCTGCAGGGCTTTCAACGGCCGGATCATCACCTTGACCGAGATGATCTTGCCGTCGGCGTTCCAGTGGATCATGTCGATGCCCTCGATGGTGAGCCCGTCGATCTCGGCGGCGAACTCCAGGACCGCCGAATGGGCGTCGAACCACTTGCCGACATACCGGAAGTTCGCGCCTGCGAACAACTTCTCCGCGGCCCGCAGGTATGCCGCCGCCTGCGCGCGACCCCGCTGCGGGGTGAACACAGCAGGGGAGTAGAACACCGCATCGTCGGCGAGCAGTTCCTCGACATCACCGCTGCCGCCGGACGCGATGATCTCGAACCAGCGCTCGAGAACCGGGGGGACGGTCATTTGCCCTGGGCGCCGGCCGGGCCCGGCTCGGGGATGTTGGGCGGGTCGGCCACCGCCGACGGGGTCAGCGCGATCGACGCGGCGGCCAGGCCGATCGACAGCGGCACGAGGTATCGCGGCTGCAGTGACATCGCAGTCCTTTCTGAAGCTGGCTGCCTCAAGGATGGCAGCAAAGTCATGGCCGCAGCGGCCGACGGGGTAGCGGTAGCTGAACTTGTGCCGAACACGAGGTGGCCGTCACGTCGAGTCGGGCCGACCCGAGGTCACCGTCATCCGATCGGTCGAGTCGGAATCCGGTTGTGCCGAAATGGAATCCGGCGCCGGACTGGGCCACGGCTGAGGAACCGGGCGCTGGCGCACCCGTTGCGGCCACCAGAACCACTTACCCATCAGTGCGGCGATGGACGGGGTCATGAACGAACGCACCACCAGCGTGTCGAACAACAGGCCGAGCGCGATCGTGGTGCCCACCTGACCACCGACCTTCAGCGGGCTGATCGCCATCGAACCCATGGTGAACGCGAACACCAGCCCTGCCGAGGTGACCACCGAACCGGAACCCGCCATCGACCGGATGATCCCGGTGTTGAGCCCGGCGTGGATCTCCTCCTTGAACCGGGCCACCAGCAGCAGGTTGTAGTCGGATCCCACCGCCAGCAGGATGATCACCGCCATCGCGATGACCAGCCAGTGCAGTGGCTGACCCAGGATGTGCTGCCACAGCAGCACCGAGAGCCCGAACGACGCACCGAGCGACAGCACCACCGTGCCCACGATCACCGCGGCCGCCACCACACTTCGGGTGATCACCAGCATGATGATGAAGATCAGGCACAGCGCCGCGATGCCGGCGATCAACAGATCGTAGTTGGCGCCTTCCTGCAGGTCCTTGTATACCGACGCGGTGCCCCCCAGGTACACCCTGGAACCCTCCAGTGGGCTGCCCTTGATGGCCTCGAAGGCGGCGTTCTTGATCTTGTCGATGTGTGAGATGCCTTCCGGTGTCGCCGGGTCACCCTCGTGAGAGATGATGAACCGCACCGCTTTTCCATCCGGTGAGACGAACATCTTCAGGCCGCGCTTGAATTCCGGGTTGTCGAAGACCTCCGGCGGCAGGTAGAACGAGTCGTCGTTCTTCGACGCGTCGAACGCCTGACCCATGGCGGTCGCGTCGTCCATCATCGCCTGCATCTGGTCCTGCAGTCCGTTCATCGAGGACTGCATGGTCAGCATCATCTGCTTCATCGACGTCATGGTCGCGATCATCGGCGGCATCAGCTCGGCCAGCTTCGGCATCAGGACGTCCATCTTGTTCATGTCCACGAGCATGGCCTCGAGATCGTCACTGAGCGCGTCCATTCCATCCAGGGCGTCGAACGCCGAACGCAGCGACCAACACACCGGGATGTCGAAGCAGTGCGGTTCCCAGTACAGGTAGTTGCGGAGTGGACGGAAGAAGTCGTCGAAGTTCGCCAGGTTGTTCCGGATCTCGTTGGTGTCGGTCACCATCTGCCTGGTCTTGAGCACCATCTCGTGGGTGACGCCGGTCAGCTGCTTGGTCAGCGCGTACATCCGCGTCATCGTGTCGATGGTGACCTGCATGTCGTCACCCATTGTGAGCATGTCGCGCATGCGGTCCTGCATGTAGGACATGTTCATCATCTGGGTGGTGCCCTGCATGCTGATGATGAACGGGATCGAGGTGTGCTCGATGGGCGTGCCGAGGGGGCGGGTGATGCTCTGCACGCGGCCGATGCCGGGGATGTGGAAGATGTTCTTGGCGATCCGGTCGATCACCAGCATGTCGGCCGGATTGCGCACATCGTGGTCGGTTTCCACCAGCAGCAGTTCGGGATTCATCCGGGCCTGCGGGAAGTGCCGGTCGGCCGCCGCGTAACCGGCGGCGGCGGGGATGGTCTTCGGTAGGTAGTTCCGGTCGTTGTAGTTGGTCGTGTAGGTGGGCAGGGCCAGCAGCCCGATCAACGCCAGCGCCGTCGAGGCCGCCAGGATCGGCGCCGGCCAGCGGACGACGGCGGTGCCCACCCGCCGCCACAGGTGGGTGTTCATCTTCCGCTTGGGCTCGAAGATCTTCCGGAACCGGCTGCCGATCGCGATGACCGCGGGGCCGAACGTCAACGCCGCGAACACCACCACCAGCATGCCGATCGCCAGCGGGAAGCCCAGCGACATGAAGTACGGCAACCGGGTGAAATGCAGGCAGAACGTGGCGCCGGCGATGGTCAGCCCGGAGCCCAGGATCACATGCGAGGTGCCGTGATACATGGTGTAGTAGGCGGTTTCGCGGTCCTCGCCGTCCAGTCGCGCCTCGTGGTATCGCCCGATGAGGAAGATCGCGTAGTCGGTGGCCGCGGCGATGGACAGGGTCGCGAGCAGGTTCACCGCGAACGTCGACAGCCCGATCACCTCGGCGTTGCCCAGGAAGGCGATCACGCCGCGGGCCGCGGTTAGTTCGAGGAACACCATCACCAGCACGAGGACCGTCGTGACCACGGAGCGGTAGACCAGCAGCAGCATGATGAAGATGACGCCGATGGTGACCGCCTCGACCACCTTGACCGCCGAGTCGCCCACGTTGTGCTGGTCGTGGCTCAGCGCCGTCGGTCCGGTCACGTAGACCTTCAGGCCCGGCGGCGGGGGATTGGCGTTGACGATCTTCTGCACCGCGTCGACCGACTCGTTGGCCAGGCTCTCGCCTTGGTTGCCCGCCAGGTACACCTGGACGTAGGCGGCCTTGCCGTCGGCGCTCTGCGAGCCGGCGGCGGTCAGCGGGTCGCCCCAGAAGTCCTGGACGTGCTCGACGTGCTTCGGGTCGTCCCGCAGCTTCTGGATCAGCCCGTCGTAATACTGGTGCGCCTCGGCGCCCAGCGACTGATCGCCCTCCAGCAGCACCATCGCCGAGGAGTTGGAATCGAACTCCTGAAAGTCCTTGCCGACCCGCTGCATCGCCTTCATCGACGGCGCGTCGGTCGGTGACAGCGAGACGGTGTGCTCCTGGCTCACCTGCTCCAGCGGCGGCACCGCGACGCTGAGCACGACGACCAGGCCTAACCAGAACAGCACGATGGGCACCGAGAACATCCGGACGAACCGGGGAATCAGCGGGCGCGCTCCGTGCTTGCGGCTCATGCGGACTTCACCAGGCAGAACGTCTGGGCGTTCACGCCGCTGGTGGTCTTCTCGTCCTTGAGCACGCCGTCGACGAGGATCCGGCAGCCGATGGTGTCGGTGTCACCCTGGGCGACGATGTTGGCGCTGGCGGCCGGTGCGGTGGTCGTCAGCGTGAGCGACCAGGGCAGCGTGGTGTCCCGCACGATTTGCGGCTGGGCGTCGAGGTCGAGGTAGTTGATGGTCGCCACCGCTCCGCTGGGGCCGAAGATCTCGTAGGTGACCTCTTTGGGGTTGAACGGCTTGGTGTCGTTGGCCAGGCCGCTGCCCTGTCGGGTGAGTTCGGTCTTCCCGAACACGCCGTGCAACCGATAGACGCCGAACACGGCGATGGCCACCACAACCAGGATGACCAGCGGGAGCCATGCCCGTCTCAGCGTCTTGACCATTGCTTCCCCGTGACCCGCCTCAGCTGCCCGTCCACGCCATCTGAACCCGTCCGCCGCCGCGGCGACAGATTAGCCCACTTAACTAGAGAGATTAGCTTACTTAAGTGATCGAACGATACCTGCCCGCAGGCCGCGTCTGCGGTCTCCCGGCGCCCGAAGGTGCCGGGTGTCACAGCCGACGGGCTGGTCGCCGAGCGGGATCCGGCGACCGGCCGCGCCGGCCGATTCGGGGCGCTCGAAGCGGGTTTGCTGGGTTCGGGTGTCCGCCCGCCGGGGACGGGCCTACAATCGTGTCCCATGAAGGTAATGAAGCTGATCGCGACGGCCGTGGCGGCCGTGGCGGCACCGGTTGTCCTGGCCGCGCCATCGCACGCAGATGTGGACACCGATTTCGCCAATCAGCTGCACACCGTCGGCATCTACGGCCCCCGCGACTACAACGCGTGGCTGGGCAAGATCGCCTGCAAGCGGCTCTGGACCGGACTCGACGGCGACGCCTACGCCTCGGCCGCGTTCCTGCACAAGAACCTGCCCCGGGGCACCGACCAGGGCCAGGCGCTGCAGTTCCTCGGCTTCGCGATCGCCGCCTACTGCCCGGAGCAGATCGGCGTGCTCCAGCGAGCCTCCGTGCAGTAGCACCCTCGCCGACCTGACGTGGCCGTCCTGACCGCGCGCGACCACCAGAGCGTCACCGACGACGTCCCCGCCCCGCCGCGCCAGGTGCGCGAGCACTACGTCGACCTCACCAACATCGCCCTCGTGCATCCCCTCGTGGTGTCGGTGCGCAGTGTGTCGCGCGACGAAGGCCCGGACGGCTATACCGAGACATGGCGTGTGCAGGACCGAATTCCGTTGGGGCGGTTCACGCTTCCCACCACCTACACGGCGCGGCTGCACGTCCCCGACGGCGGTCCCGTGACGGCGGAGGCCCGCCAGTTTCCGGCGGTGCGACTGAATTCCGTGGTGTCCTTCGACCCGGTTCCAGCGGGTACCCGGCTCACCGAGCGCATCGAGATCATCGCGCCGCGACCCCTGCTGGCGCTCACCGTCCGGCAGGCCGTGGCGGCGCACAAGGAGATGTTGGCCGGCATCCGGCGGCACTTCGCCGGCGGATAGCCGGTTAGCCGGCCGTCTTGCCGTTGTCGACGTTGTACACCGCGCCGTGCACGGTGGCGGCGTCGTCGCTGGCCAGGAAAGCGATCACCTTGGCGACATCGACCGGGGCCATCATCCCGCGCGGCGCGGCGATGCGCATGATCAGGTTGTAGTCGGCGTTCTCCGGTGCCTGGAACTCGGTGACCTGCGGGGTCAGCATGCCGCCCGGGCACACCGCGTTGACCCGCAGCCGTTCCTTGGTGAACTCGATGGCCAGTGCCCGGGTGAGACCGACCAGCCCGTGCTTGGCGGCGCAGTAGCCGGCCGAGTACACCTCGCCCTCGATGCCCGCGATCGAGGCGACGTTGACGATGTTGCCCGCGGTCTCCAGCAGGTGTGGCAGCGCGGCGCGGCAGAGGTAGAACGGGCCGTTGAGGTTCACCGCCAGGTCGTAGTCCCAGTCCTCGTCGGTCACCGCGGTGGTGTGCCGCATCTGGTGAAAGCCGGCCGCGTTGACCAGGATGTCGAGCCGGCCGAACCGCTGCACGCAGGCGGCGACCGCGTCCCGGCAGGCCTCCGGGGTGGCGATGTCGACCGAGGAGTAGACCCCGCCCGGTACCGCGGTGAACACCTCGGCCATCCGCTCGGCGTCGCGGGCGATGCCGAACACCGCTGCCCCGCGCTCGGCGAACACCTGCGCCACCGCCGCACCCAGTCCCGACGACGCGCCCGTCACCAGGGCCACCTTCCCGCTCAACTGCGTCACGGACCGACCCTTCCGCCGGACCGAGCCCGGCTACCTGGACTATTCGTGGGACTACACGTGCACGTTGCGGACGCCCACCGCGTTCCGCAGTCCCGAGCAGTTGTAGCACCCCACGCAGCCGACGCAGTCGCGGCACCGGCCGCAGCCCAGGCAGCCAACGCAGCGCCGGCACGCGAAACAGCCGACACACGCCACGCACCCGGCGAGCAGCACCGACAGAATCGTCACCGCGCTACCCGCGACGGCGGCGCTGCCCGCCGTGGCGACCGACCCCGCGATCGCGGCGCTGCCCGCGGTGGCGATGGATCCGGCGACCGCGGAACTTCCGGCGGTCGCGATCGACCCGGCGACCGCGGCGCTGCCCGCGGTGGCGATCGACCCCGACACCGCGACGTTCCCCGCGGACGAGGCTCGACGAACGGGCAGGCGTGTCTTCATGTTTCGAGGATGTCAGGTCGCGGGCCGGCGCACACCCAGCCGGGCGAATTTCGCCCAACCCCTATCGGTCGGTCAGCGGCCCGGGCGATAATCGCTCACGGGCCGGGGATTCCGGAGGGGAGATGGGAACCGTCACCGTGACGTGGACCGCCGAACGCGGCATGGCGGCGGGACTGGCCAAGGTCTGGTTCACCCTGGCCTTCGTCGCCCCACCGCCCGCGCCGGTGACGCGTTGTCCACTACAGTGCGATCAGGTCGGAATCTGCAGCTAGAAGGCTTGCGGGGACACATTGCGGGGGGTCGGGTAAAAATTACGCGAGCGTGACCATGTCCCGCCCGAGTCGGCGGATGGCGGTCGCCTCGCCTTGAATGAGCAAAGAGGATCACCGTTGGTCACGGGCGTTGCCGCGCCCGATCGGGGAAGGAGCGGCCATTGCGCGCATTCGATGCCGCAACGCGTAGCGGCGCGCGCTCGTCCGCAGCCCGAATGGCGGTCGAACCGCCCGACGCCCAGTTCGAGGTGTGGCGTAACGGCGTCCGTCAGGCCGCGCTGGCCCATGTCGGCGACTTCGTGGACGCCCACTGCACCGCGCAGTTGGCCCGCACCGGTGTCGACCTGGCGGCCGATGTCCTGGTGCAGTTGGTCAGCAGTGGCAAATGCCTGCGGTCGACGTTCATGTACCTGGGCTGGCTGTGCGGCGCGGAACCCGACGACGCCGCCCTGCGGGCCTCGGCCGGCCTGGAACTGTTGCACGGCTTCGCGCTGCTGCAGGACGACGTCATGGACGATTCACCACTGCGCCGCGGGCGCCCCGCCGCGCACGTCCAGTTCGGTGACTGGCACGCCGAGCGCGGCCTGTCCGGCTCGGCGTGGCGGTTCGGCGCCTCGGCGGCGATCCTGCTCTCCGATCTGTGCCTGGTGTGGGCCGAACAGATGATGCGCGAAAGCGGCCTGCCGCCCGAGGCGCTGTCGCGGGCCTGGCGCCGCTACGACGCGATGCGGGTCGAACTGGCCGTCGGCCAGTTCGCCGACGTTGCCAACGATGCCGGGGCGCTGCCCACCCTCGACGAGGTGCTCGACGTGGCCCGCCGCAAGTCCGGCAACTACACCGTGCGCAGGCCCCTGGAGATCGGCGCCGCCATGGCCGGCTGCGACCACCTGGTCGACGTGCTCGGGCCCTACGGCAGTGCGTTGGGTGAGGCCTTCCAATTGCGCGACGACCTGCTGGGGGTGTTCGGCGCGCCCACCGTCACGGGTAAACCCGTCGGCGGTGACCTGGCCGAGCGCAAGGCGACCAGCGTCGTCGTCGCCGCGCACCAGATGGCCGACTCGACCATCCGCCGCCAGTTCGTCGAGCTGATGAACGCCGAGGAACTCACCGACGACGACATCGCGCACTGGCGCAACCTCATCGTGGCCACCGGCGCGGTGGAGTGGGTCGAGGACATGATCGCCGACCGCGTCACGACCGCCCACGACCACATCTCTGACGACCGGATCGACGGCTGGGCGCGCTCCGCGCTGGCCAACATGGCGTCGATCTGCACGGCAAGGAGCCAATGATGCGTACCGTTCCGGGTCCCACCGACCACGTCGTGGTCGTCGGCGCCGGCCTGTCCGGCC
>JAGQTW010000111.1 GCA_020438785.1 Mycobacterium sp.
CAGCGTGTCGCGATCGCCCGCGCGTTCGTCAACCGGCCGCTGGTGCTGCTGGCCGACGAGCCCACCGGCAACCTCGACCCGGAGACCAGCAAGGACATCATGGACCTGCTCGAGCGGATCAACCGCACGGGCACCACGGTGTTGATGGCCACCCACGACCACCACATCGTCGACTCCATGCGGCAGCGCGTGGTGGAGCTGTCCCTGGGTCGGCTCGTGCGCGACGAAGCGCGTGGCGTCTACGGAATGGATCGTTAAGTGCGTTTCGGCTTCCTGCTCAACGAGGTCTTCACCGGGCTTCGCCGCAACGTCACCATGACGGTGGCGATGATCCTCACCACCGCCATCTCCATCGGCCTGTTCGGCGGCGGTCTGCTGGTGATCCAGCTGGCCAACCACTCCCGCGCGATCTACCTCGACCGGGTCGAGAGCCAGGTGTTCCTCACCAACGACGTGTCGGCCAACGACGCGACGTGCGACGGTGACGTCTGCAAGGCGCTGCGGGAGAAGATCGAGGGGCGCAAGGACGTGAAGTCGGTGCGCTTCCTCAACCGCGACGACGCCTACAACGACGCCATCAAGAAGTTCCCCCAGTACAAGGACGTCGCGAGCAAGGACTCGTTCCCCGCGTCGTTCATCGTCAAGCTGAACAATCCCGAGCAGCACAAGGACTTCGACGCCGCGATGGTCGGTCAGCCCGGCGTGCTCAACGTGCTCAACCAGAAGGAGCTGATCGACCGGCTCTTCGCGGTGCTCGACGCGCTGTCCAATGCCGCGTTCGCGGTGGCGGTGGTGCAGGCGGTCGGCGCAATCCTGTTGATCGCGAACATGGTTCAGGTCGCCGCCTACACCCGGCGCACCGAGATCGGCATCATGCGGATGGTGGGCGCCACCCGCTGGTACACCCAGCTGCCGTTCCTGTTGGAGGCGGTGCTGGCCGCGACCATCGGTGTGGTGATCTCGATCATCGGCCTGATCATCGTGCGGGCGCTGTTCCTGGAGAACGCTCTTAACCAGTTCTACCAAGCGAACCTGATCGCGCGGATCGACTACGCCGACATCCTCTACATCTCACCGATCATGTTCTTCGTCGGCGTCGCCATGGCCGCGGTCACCGGTTACGTCACGTTGCGCCTGTACGTGCGGAGATAGCGTGGCGAAGAAGGCTGGGTCGAAGAAGGCCGACGGCAGCGGGCCCGGCAAGAAGATCGTCGCCAGCAATCGCAAAGCGCGCCACACCTATTCGATCCTGGAGACGTTCGAGGCCGGGGTGGCGCTGGTGGGCACCGAGGTCAAGAGCCTGCGTGAGGGGCAGGCCTCGCTGGCCGACTCCTTCGCCACCGTCGACGACGGCGAGGTGTGGCTGCGCAACCTGCACATCCCGGAGTATCACCACGGCACCTGGACCAACCACGCACCGCGGCGCAATCGCAAGCTGCTGTTGCACCGGCGCCAGATCGACACCCTGATCGGCAAGATCCGCGACGGCAACCTGACGCTGGTGCCGCTGTCGCTGTACTTCACCGACGGCAAGGTCAAGGTGGAGCTGGCGCTGGCCCGCGGTAAGCAGGCCCACGACAAGCGCCAGGACCTGGCCCGCCGGGACGCCCAGCGCGAGGTGGTCCGCGAACTGGGACGGCGCGCCAAGGGCATGTCCTGATCGGGGTCGTCTTCGCGCTCGCCTCGGCGCTGGCGTACGGAATCAGCGATTTCGTCGGCGGCATCGCCTCGCGGCGGGTGGCCGCCCTGCGGGTGGTGCTGGTGTCCTATCCGGTCGCGATGGTGCTGCTCGGGCTGCTGGCCGTCGGGGTCGGCGGCACGATCTCGCCGCCGGCGATCCTGTGGGGCGCGCTGTGCGGGGTCAGCCAGGCGTTCGGCGTGTGGTGGTTCTACGCCGCACTGGGCGCGGGCCCGATCTCGGTAGTGTCACCACTGACCGCGGTGCTGGTGGCGGCGGTGCCGGTGGGAGCCGGCATGGCGCTGGGGGAGCGGCCCGGGACCGTCGCCACGGTCGGCACCTTGCTGGCGCTGGTGGCGATCGTCCTGGTCAGCCGGGAGGCTACCGACGAGGACGTGCGCCCGCACCGGTTCACCACCAAGGTCGCGTGGCTGACGGTGGGCTCCGGCCTGGCGTTCGGGCTGAACTTCGTGCTCATTCATCAGGCTCCGGTGGAGGCCCGGCTGTGGCCGTTGTTCTTCGCCCGGCTCACCGCGACCACGGTCGTGTTGCTGGTCGCGTTCTTCTCCCGCAATCTCGTTGTGCCGAAAGGGCTTCCGCTGCGACTGGCGCTGGCCGCAGCGGTCCTCGACACGGCGGCCAATGTCGCGATGCTGTTGGCCCTGCAGGCCTCGATGCTGTCGCTGGCCGGGGTGCTGATGTCGCTCTACCCGGCCGCGACGGTGCTGTTGGCCATCGTCGTGCTGCGCGAGCGGGTGACCCGCTGGCAGGTGCTGGGCATGGTGCTGGCGCTGGCCGCCGTGGCCATGATCTCGGTCCACTAGCATCGTCGCGTGACCACCCTGCTCGACAAGAACGACGTCCTGACCGGGCTCTTCGCGTCCTGGGACGCGATCGGCCGACTGCTGGACGGATTGCCCGACGATGACTGGGACGCGCCGACGTCGCTGCCCGGCTGGCAGGTGCGCGACGTGCTGGCGCACATCGCCGGCACCGAGGCCATGCTGCTCGGGATGTCGCCCGCGGAGCCGGACGTCGACGTCAGCGCGCTCGACCACGTGCACAACCCGATCGGGGCGCTCAACGAGAGGTGGGTGCGCCATCTGCGCGCCGAGTCCGGTCCGGCGGTGCTGGAACGCTTCCACGAGCTGACCGACCGGCGCCGATCCATGCTGACCAAGATGATCCCCGAGGCGTGGAACGCGCTGACCCAGACCCCGGCCGGGCCGGACACCTACGGGCGGTTCATGCGCATCCGCGTCTTCGACTGCTGGATGCACGAGCAGGACATCCGGGACGCGCTGAACCGGCCGTCCACCGACGCCGAACTCGCCGGCGACGACACCCGGGTGGCCCTCGACGAGGTCGTCGCCAGCATGGGGTTCGTGGTCGGCAAGTTGGGCGGTGCACCCGACGGCGCCCGCATCCTGATCGAACTGAACGGACCGGTGGCCCGCAGCATCCGGGTGTCGGTGCAGGGCCGCGCCGAGGTTGTCGAGGATTTCTGGGGGCCTGAGCCGACCACCACGATCAGCCTCGACGGCCTGCAGTTCACCCGGCTGTGCGGCGGGCGCCCGATGACACCCGCGCGGCCGCAGGACATCGACTACGACGGGGATGTCGCTGTGGGCGAGCGGATCGTCTCGAATCTGTCCTATGTGATCTAGCGGAACTGCTCGATCAGGTGGTAGCCCGCCGGGTCGTCGGGCAGCACCCCGGCGAAGCCCTCGAGGAAGATGATGGCGATGACGTTGGCCGCCACCACCGCGATGAACAGCCAGATGACCAGCGTCGAGGCCGTCCGTCCTGGGGTCCCGGCCGCCGGGGCCGCGGGAATGCTCTTCGGCATCATCATCAGCGCCGCGCCCACGTAGATCATCACGATCACGAACGTGATCAGGGCCCAGGTGTAGAGGTGCAGTCCCAGGACCGGCTCGCCGTAGCCCGGATCGCCGGGCTTGATGTGCAGTTCGATCTGGCGCACCGACACCGGGGCGCCGGTCAGCGCGCCGAGCAGGCCCATCCCGAGTCCCTGCGCATAGCGCGAGGCGGTCAACGTTCCGCGGCGGGCCTGCATGATCACGAACAGCGCGCCCAGCGAGGACAGGATCATGCCGTAGCGCTGCAGCATGCACAGCGGGCAGGGGAACTCGCCCATGGCGAACTGGATGTAGAACGCCGCCAGCATCACCACGCAGTAGCCGAGGATCCAGGCGTGCAGGCCCCAATAGCTCAACGCAGCCCACAGGCCACCGGCCGGCATGGACGAATCCCTTGGTGTGCCCGGTTCCGTTGTCGTCGTTACGGTTTCGGTCGTCATCAGAAGCTCAGATCCAGCACCGAGGTGACGTGGTACTTGAACAGGCCCAGCACCGCCACCGCACCGATGAACCACAGCCCGATGACCAATCCGCGCTTCGCCCCCCGCCAGATCAACAGCGCGATGCTGAGCAGCAGGACCATGATGAGAATGTCCATCGCCGCAGGGTAGGGCCGTACCGATGGCTTTGTCCCGATATCGACCGAAATCTGTTATTTGCTAACGCAACGTCTCGGTGGGCACGTTGAAGCGCTCCTGATAGGGGCGCACCCGCTCGCGCAAGTCGGCGGCGTCCAGTCCGGTGTCGGCCCACCTGTAGCGACCGCCGCCGCCGTCACCCGGGTTTTCCGAAAGATGTTCGCGCATAAGCCTTTCCGCGGCCGGGGTGAGCTCCCGGCCCATGCGCTCGTAGATCGATCCGATGGTGGCGAGCGGGTCGCTCATGAAGTCGGCGAACTGCACGTCGATGATCCGGTCCTCGCCGACCACCCCGTCGTCGATCCACTTCATGGTGCGCTCCAGGCCCAGGATGGTCTCCTCGGCGCACTGTGTGGCGGCGCGGGTCACCGAGGCGCCGTCGCTGGCCAGTTTCTGCAGATGCGCGGCCAGTGCGCTGATCGAGGAGATCACCACCAGCGGATCGCGATGGGTCTGGACCAGGATGGCGTCGGGATATTCGGCGAGCAGCGCGTCGAGCGTCCACGCGTGCGCGGGGCTCTTCAGCAGCCACTGGCCGGGCACCCCGGATTGCAGGTGCTGCAGATACTTTCGGTGGTACCGGTAGGCGGGCGCATGGTCGGCCTCATGCATCAGCCAGCGCTGGTAATTGGGAAGCCGGTACTGCACCGTGTAGATCATGCTGCAGAAGGTCCCGGCGAACATCCGCACGCACTCCTGCCCGGTGCGGGCGCTCATCGGATGGAATTTCATGAACCCGGGCATCAGCTGCTCGGTCATCTCCAACTGCGCCTGGGTCGCGGCGATCCGCGGGTCAGTGTCGTAGGTGTCGGGCTGCGGCACCGGGAACGGGTTGTCGACCTCCCAGGTCAACGGCACCCGCAGGTCCGGGTCCTGCGCGAGTAGGTCGTAGAGGATCGTGGTGCCCGTGCGGGGCTGACCCAGGATGACGATGGGCTGCTCGATGCGCTCACCGGCGATCTCCGGATGCTCGTTGCGCCACGCAGTGATCTGCAGGCGGTTGCGCAGCGGCAGGATCACGTCCGCGGCGGCGATCTCCACGCCGAGCGGCGACAGGTCGGCTTCGGCGACGAAGTCCTCGAGCAACCGGTCGAGGTTGCCGCGCCAGCCGTCGTCGTCGCCGAAGTCGTCGCTGCCGGCGAGCTCACACGCCTGCTCGATCAGCTTGTCGGCGTCCAACCGGGCCTCTGCGGCATTCGTCATCGCTGAGTCTCCTTGCCCAGCAAGCGAACCGTCACGTCGGGGGCTTCCGGGTTGTCCAGCCAGCGCAGGGTGATGAAACCGCGCCGGCGACCGCCGGTGTCCAGCCAGTAGCCGTCGCCGCGGTGCTCGGCGCCGATGGTCAGCCGCACTCGGCCGTCGGGTCCCGGCTCGACCCCCTTGTTCGTCACCGAACTCTGTCGCACCAGCGGTTCCAGGCACTCATGCCAGATGCTCTCCAAAGTCACCGACCAGTACCGGGTTTCGGGCGGCGTGAATTCCAGTTGCAGGCTCTGACCCGGCTCGAGGTCGAACAGCCCGAGCATGTACAGGTTGTCGGGGGTGGTGTTCTCGCCGCCCAGGTTCTGGGCCGCCGAGGTGACCAGCCGGTTGGGGTTGTCGACAAGATCCGGCAGCACGGTGCGGTGCAGCGTCGTCATCTTGACGATCGTCCAGCCCATCGCGGTCAGCTGATCGGCCAGTACGTCGTCGGTCAACGGCGCTGCGGGCGAACCGTTTCCGAGCAACTCGATCTCCAGCTGCGCCGGGATGGCGGAGGCCGGATCGGCGATGTAGTCGCGCACCACGATCGAGGTCGCATCGTCGGGAATCTTGATCCACTGCGCGCCCGCGAGTTCGGCGGCGGGGGGCTCTATCGCCGAGAAGACCAGGTTGAACCGGCCCTGCTCGTCGAGCACCAGGTCGCGGTCGGACAGGTAGTTGCTCATCCGCCGCGGGTTCAGGCCGGTGCCGGCGAGCACCTGCATGCCCAGGTATGTCGAGGTGCCGCGCGTGCCGGTGACGCGATAGGTGCGGTGTCCGCTGATCATGGCCAGGGGGTAGAAGCCATGGGGATTGGGGCCGCCTATCATCCGGTACGGCGTGTTCATCTCGACGAAGTGCGGCTGGTCGGTGTCGCTGTCCAGGGACAGCTCGGTGCAGAGGGTGGCGACGCGATTGAGCACGCGCAGACCTTCGAGAAGCTCGCGCTCGTCGCGGGCGTCCTGGGTGATCATGTCGGTCATGTCGGCCAGCATCTTGCGGACGAATGCCCAGGCCTCCAGTGACTTCTCGGCAACCATCGGCTTCCTCATTTCTGTGTCGGGCTCAGCGCCATGCACCTGACCGCGCGGTGGATGCGGTCCGGCAGCGAGCCGCCGTCGCGCAGCCAATCGTCAAGGGAGATGCGGAAGGATGCCATGGCGAGCGCACCGATCATCCGCGGTCGCGGGTCGTCGACGGTCAGATCGGGCAGTCGGGGGGCGATCGTCTCGGCGATGGCGGTCTCGAAGCTCAGGTAGCACAGCAGCGTCCAGGCCCGCAGGCTCATCGATTCGCGGGTCTGCCGTTCGAGGTCGGCGATCTGGTCGGCGATCACCTCGAAGCCGATCGCCAATTCCTGGCAGGCCGCGGCGAGCGCATCCATGGCCGATAACTCGGTGGGCTGACGGCGGACCGCGTCGGTGATCGCGGCGATCCAGATCGCTGTGATGCCCTCGGCGACCGCGAACTCCTTGGACTCGAAGTGACGGAAGAAGGTGGCCCGCGCCACATCGGCCTCGGCGGCGATCCGGTCGACGGTAGCCGCGGCCAGTCCGTCGGCCATCACCAAGCGGGCGGCGGCGGTGGCGATGCGTTCCCGGGTGCGCTGACCTTTGGTGACGCGGACTCCGCTGGACACCCGGTCAATGTAGACAAAGTCTCACTTTCTGGCGCCTGAACCGCTGAATCGACGGGAAAATACCAGGTGAGCTCCGCGGGCTCAGCGGTCACGGTCCGGGAACATTGTCGGTGGGCGGGATTAATCTGCTTCAGTGCGTGGTTGAACACCGCGTACCATTGGCTTTCCGGTCGAAAGTCGGCCGGGGTGCGAGGGGCTGAACGGTTTCGACTTCGCGCATCGAATCAAGGGAAGCGTGCCGGTGCAGGCAAGAGACCACCGTAAGCGTCGTTGCAACCAATTAAGCGCCGATTCCAATCAGCGCGACTACGCCCTCGCTGCCTAAGCGACGGTGTGTCTGTCAGACCGGGAGCGCCCTCGGCCCGGACCCTGGCATCAGCTAGAGGGATCCACCGATGAGTTCGGTCGCGGAACTCGTCGGGACACCAAACAGCGACTGGGATCGTCATCCTGACTTGTTCGCGTGAGCAGGAGATCCGAGTAGAGACATAGCGAACTGCGCACGGAGAAGCCTCGAGGGAATGCCGTAGGACCCGGGTTCGATTCCCGGCAGCTCCACAACTGGATACGCAGGTCAGGGCATATAATCGCCCTGACCTGCTTCCTTTGTGGGCACATTTTGGGCACACTCTGAGACAAGGTTGTCCATCTTGTCGGCGACATCGTCCAGGTCGTCGGGAAACAGATGCCCGTACTGATCAAGCGTCATCGTCGCGGACTTGTGGCCCAACTGGGCCTGCACGGTCTTGACGTTGGCGCCACTGGCGATCATCAGGGACGCCGCCGTGTGCCGCAGCTCGTGGACGGTGACTCGGGGGAACTCCTTGTCGGCCGCCTGGCATCGTTTGACTGCGGCGCTGAACCAATGCGTCGTGGTTGGAGGGCGCATCGGCTGCCCGTCGGGGCGGCTCCACAACAGTTCATCAGGGGATTTGCCGACCATCGCTGGAGCCAAGAGCTTAAGTACCGACGAAGACACCGCCACTGACCGGGATGCATGCGTTTTGGTGGTGCCGATGATGGTCTTGGAATTGACCTTCGACGCCGAGCGCTCGACGCGTATGCGGCCGCGGCCAAGGTCGATGTCGCGCACCCGCAGGGCGGCCATCTCTCCCCACCGGAGCCCGGTGGTCGCTAGCAGTAGGACGATGTCGGGGTGCTTGGATTCGCCGGCTAGAGCCGAGGCCTGGGCGGCCGTTAGGTAGTTGCGAGCCTTCGGGACCTTCCGGGGAAGCTTGACACCCCTGGCCGGATTCGCGACGAGACGGCGATCGGCCACGGCATCGTCGAGGATGCCCGCGAGCACCGTATGGGCGTGAGCCACCGAAGACGGTGACAGCTTGAGGTCTGCCACCCACTTTTGGACCTCGGTCTTGCGGATATCGGCAATGCGTCGGCGGCCCCACTTGGGTTCGACGTGGACACGCCATACTGATTCCAGCCGCGCCGACCAACTCGCTTTGTGGTGCGCCTGGCGAGTCAGCCATTCCTTGCCCAGCTCGCTCACGGTGACTTGGCCGAGCGACGGCGCGACGTAACTGCCGGTTAGCTTCTCCACTTCAACGGTGTTGGCGAACGCTTCGGCGGCTCGCTTGGTGGTGAAGCCACGCTTTTTCGTTTGTGTGTGCTGGGGTGTGCGGTAGCGGACCATGTAGCGGGTGCCACCCGTTGAGGTTCGGTACCTCTCAATCGTCGCCATTGCTGGTCTCCCGATTTAGAACCTTGTCGGGTCTCCGGACCGAGTATTCCTTTCGCGGTGAGAGCCCTGCTTCGACGAGCTTGTAATCCGTGCCAAGCAACCAATCGGGCACTGAACGAGATATGAAGCCGAAGACGGCAGATGGCGCATCGCCGGTCAAGGGCATCTCTCCGGTCAGCCAGTTCCAAAACCGGTGAGCTGTGACTTCACCAACGGCTGTAGCAGTGGTTTCGTCACCGTGAGTGGTCGATGGCATGAGTAGCGCTATCGGAGAGACCTCGAGCGCGGCAGCAAGCGCCATGAGATCGTCTACGTCGACTCTGCGTTCCCCTTCTTCGATCCGGCGAAGACCCAGTTCCGGGATGCCCCGCCCGGCCGACTTCACCCTTCGCGCAAGCTCTGCGTATCCCAGGTTGCTCGCCTCGCGGAGCCGCCGGATATTGACCCTGACCGTCTCCCCGGTCGCAGCTAGCGGGTTCCTTTTTTCTGCCACACGGAGACCGTATCATAATGATCGTATATCGCGTCGTCTTGACATCGCCTGAGATGAACGTGAGTATATGAGGCATGGCTACTGTTGATATCGATTACGATCATAATGATCGATCTAGGGACGCTGGCCCTCGGGCGCTCGCTTCGCACCTTCCAGACGGCCTAATACCCGCGTCCGAGATGCCAAAGCTATTCGAAGGCACGACTGCGCAGACTTGGGCGGCTCTGCGGCACAAGGGAAACGGACCTGCATTCGTCAAAGTGATGCGACGGGTCTACTACCGCCGTTGCGACGTCGAGGCGTGGATTGAAGAGAACCGCAAGGTTCGCACCGATCAGCCGGTCGCCTAGTCCGCGGCATCACAGTTGCAGATTGAGTATGCCAATGTTTCACCATAAAGATGAATGCGCGTGGGGCGAATCTGATGGCGTCGATCAGCTGAGCGCAGAAGGCATTGCGATACCCACCCTGGGCGCTTCAGTGATGAACTCCGCCGACATCGGCACCCACGCAATTGAATACGGGATCAACAACTGGCCAATCCTCCCGCTGAACGGCAAGCTCCCGGCGATCCCGAACCCGCACCGCAGTGGAGGTCGCCAACGGCGAGATTGTCACGGAGAGTGTGGCTTACACGGTCACGGTGTCCATGACGCTACGACTGATATCGAGGCAATTGCGTCGTGGTGGGGAGGCAAGTTCGCTGGCTGCAACATCGGCGCGCGGGTGCCTGAGTCGATGTTTGTGCTTGACGTCGATCCGCGCAACGGCGGTCTTCAGTCATTGGATGTGTTGGCGCAGAGGCATGGAACTCTTCCCGAGACGTTGATGACCGTCTCGGGCCGGGGCGACGGCGGTTGTCATCGCTTCTATCGGCGACCGCCGGGAAGACTGTCGTGTAAGCGTCTTGGCCCGGGCATCGACCTGAAGACATCTACGGGCTACGTGGTACTCGCGCCCTCGATTCACCCTGAGACGGGACGCCAGTACACAAGAATCGACCTACCGGTAGCTGCACCCCCGAGCTGGCTGACGGTGCTTCTCACAGTCGACGATCCGAAGGGCACACCGCAGGTCGACCGATCGCTGCCGAGTCGTTGGTCTGTTGGCAGGTCAATTGCACATGAGTTCAATGCTGCCACTTCGTGGTTGGACATCCTGGTTCCACACGGTTGGCGGTGCTACTGCAGCGACCCGGACGCAGATGGGGCACGATGGCTGCACCCCACTCACACTTCCTCTTGCTCCGCCACGATCCGCCATGGGTGCCTGTTTGTCTATAGCCCGAACACCGCATTTGACGTCACCGAGGCGGGGTGTCCACGCGGCTATACAAAGTTCCGCGCATTCGCGCTACTCAACTACGACGGCGATCTCACTGCGGCCGCTCGCGCTCTCACTCGAAGGGCGGCCTGAAGTTGATTGACGTGAGTTCCGTTGACCCCATGCCCGAAGGGCAAGTCGATGGCGATCGTTTCGAAGACGATCCGATTCCTTTGACTCAAGCTGCGGTTGTGCCGTCCTTTCCGGTGGACGCTCTTCCGACGCCGTTCGCGGATATGGTCCGCGCGCTGAGCGAAGCGACCCAAACAGATCCAGCGATGGCTGCCACGTCGACGCTGTCCGTGTTGTCGGCGTGCGTTGGGGGTCGCGTAGAAGTCGAGGTCCGGAGAGGTTGGCGAGAACCGCTGAACCTCTACACCGCAACAATCGCCGCACCGGGAGAACGCAAATCGGCGGTGCAACAAGCGCTGACCGGTCCGATCCTCGACGTCGAGGCGGAGCTTGCCGAGAAGGCTAAACCAGCACGGATCGAAGCCGAGACCCGTAAACAGGTCGCCATCAAGGCCGCGGAACAGCAACGAGCCGTCGCTTCCCGAGCGGACACTGGTTCGCAAGATAAGAAGATGGCTGACGCGATCGGCGCGGCGAAGTTTGCGGACACCATCGAAGTGCCGCTAATTCCACGACTAGTGGCCGACGACGTCACCCCTGAGGCTGCGGCGTCATTGCTCGCCGAGCAGGGCGGTCGGCTGGCAATCATCTCAGCCGAGGGGGGCATCTTCGACATCATCGCGGGTCGCTATTCGGGGTCGATTCCCAACATGGATTTGTGGCTCAAGGGGCATTCAGGTGACTCACTAAAAGTCGACCGCAAAGGCCGGCCACCGGAATATGTTCGCCGACCGGCGCTCACGCTCGGCTTGATGATTCAGCCGGCTGTGCTGTCTGCCATCGCGGCGAACCGAGAGTTTCGCGGTCGCGGATTTTTGGCGCGCATCCTTTATGCCTGCCCGGTATCGAAGGTTGGCCGGCGCACAATTGCGGCGCCTCCAGTCGACCCGGATACTCAGAAGCGATACGAGGGTGTCGTGGTAAGGCTGGCTTCGGAGATGGCCGGGTGCGGTGGTGACCGGGTGTTACTGACACTGACTCCCTCTGCGCAGCAGGCGATCCAAATGATCGAGACCTCGGTAGAACCGACGCTTGCTGGCGACGGTGAACTGGCAACTTTGGCGGACTGGGGCGCAAAGTACGTGGGCGCGGTGGCGCGAATTGCTGGGATTCTTCACTTGGCCGAACATGGTGTGCCCCCCGGCTTACGTGAACCCGTCACGGCCCAGAATGTCTTGGCGGCCTCGCAGATCGGCGACTACTTCAAGGCCGCCGCGATCAAAGTGTTCGCGGAGATGGGCACCGACCGCGGCACCGCAGACGCGATCTACCTGCTTGAACGTATCCGCCAACTTGGCCAGGCTGAGGTGTCTGAGCGTGACCTGCATCTCGCTGGGCGATCCGTGTTCAAAAAGAAGGCCGATCTGACTCCGGCGCTGGGCCGCCTCATAGATCACGGCTACCTGATCCCGCTGCCACCCCCGAAGCCCAGCGGGGGCCGACCACCATCACCGCGCTACAAGGTGCATCCACGGTGCACAGAACCCACAGAACACACAGAAGGCCAATGATGCCAACAGGTTTTGTGTCTTTTGTTCTTTCTGTGTCCATGTCCACGGACGCCTCAGACTTGCGAGGGAGTGAACAAGGGTGACCGACCTATCGAAGAAGGAACCTATCGACCGGTGGACGGGTAGCGCTCACCCTGAACGACGCTGCACCGCACATAGGAAAAACGGCGACCAGTGCAAGAACGCTGCCCGCCAAGGGACGACGGTCTGTGACTTTCACGGTGCCAAGGCACCCCAGGTCAAACGAAAAGCGCGAGAACGACTCGAGGAAGCTGCCGATCGTCTCGCACGGGAACTACTCAAGATGGCGACCGATCCAAATGTCACGGAATCAGTCAGGTTGTCGGCGATTAAAGACGCCCTGGACCGCGGCGGCGTCTCTGCCAAGTCCTCAGTGGCAGTCGAGGTAGGTCCCCCGAAGCCGTATGAACAGATCCTCGAGGGTCTGGATAGCGTCGAGGCGGGTTCGCGGGAAGACTTCCGCCGTTCGCAAGAACTAAAGGACAATGCTGTCGAAAGAGCCGCTCTCAGCCCTGCTGCCCAACAAGATTTCTCTGTGCCGATCGAGGCCGACGTCTTCGACCATCCCCCGGATGGTGGTGTCCCAACGTATAAACGGGCGGTCTTATAGCTGGTTTCAAGCCGACGTACGATGCTGAGGGTTTTGGTGGCAACCGGGGGCGGTTAGCGTGGACGGGGGAGACCGGCGCAGTGGTTCCGCCGGAGTGAGGGGACGCGATTGATGGACGACGTTCATGGCGAGCGGCTGGGACGGCGAGGCTAGCCATGCCGGACGA
Organism: Mycobacterium sp.; assembly: GCA_020438785.1. GTDB lineage: Bacteria > Actinomycetota > Actinomycetes > Mycobacteriales > Mycobacteriaceae > Mycobacterium. The sequence continues at coordinate 13,033 of JAGQTW010000111.1, forward strand.
CTTCTTCGACAGTGTTCCCAACTACGACGACGCTGTTCCCGACCACAGAAGGTTGGCCCGCGAAATCGGACAGCACATCGCCGCCACCTGGCCGCCGAATGTCCTGGCGCACAACGGCCGGGCGTTCTGGAAACTCACCGACGCCGCCAGCGGAGCACTCGCGTGGCTCGCATTCACCCGGCCAGATGCGCGGTCGGCGCTGGCCCGGCGCAAGGTGTGGACACTGATCCCGTACCTGCAGGTATTCATCGCGAACTGATTCGTGAGCGTCGACCGCGAGCGCACCGATCAGAGCCGGTGGATACATACAAACATTGACGTTTATGAGGCACGCGAACTGGCGCTGCTGGTGTCGCAGCCGCGACCCGAGGACGTGAAGCGAATCACCCGGCCCGAAGCGGTGCTGACCCTCGACGACATCGACCGGCACAAAGTGACGACGGTACTGGGCAAGGGAACTGCTCAAGCGATGAAGGCTCGGCGATGACTCGTCTGAACAGACAGGAGTTCCTGGCCTGGGCGTACGACGACCTGCTCACGAACACGACCCGCGGAGTGCTGGCTGAGTACATTGTGGCCACAGCACTCGGCATTCGCGACACGAAGCGCGTGGAATGGGACCAGTACGACCTCGAGATCGACGGTGTCGGGGTAGAAGTGAAATCGGCTGCCTACGTGCAAACGTGGGAGCAAGCCCGGATTTCAGAGATCACCTTCGGCATCCGCCCCGCAAAGGGCTGGGACGCCCGCACCAACACCTCTGCGGCCGGTGCGAAGAGAAGCGCCGATGTATACGTCTTCTGTCTGCTCGAGGGTGAGGACCGCGAACATATCGACCCGCTCGACGTCGCGCAATGGACGTTCTATGTGGTGGCCACGAGCGAGCTCGACCGACACGTTCCGACGCAGAAGACGATTCGCCTCGGACCGCTGAAAGACCTCCGTCCGCGGCAGTGCAAATACGACGAGCTCAAGGCCGCCATTCATGAGGCAGCAGCGGTCAATCGCGGCGCCTAAAGCGTCGTCCGCTGTCGCATCGACGCCCATAGAGACGCGGTACCGCCGGTGCAGGCCGCGGCGTGACTCGGCCGGAAGGCGACCAAAGGCCGCTATCCCCGTGTCTCGAAGACGATAACGAGAGCGGTGCAATGTTCGGTGCTCTACGACGAGTCAGCGGCCTGACCGCTGATCCGTACCGGCGAACCGATGTGCCGTACTCGATCCGCATGACGATGGCGTGTGGCTGGGTGGGATCGGTGCTCTCCGTTCGCCGCCCGCCGGAGTTGATGCAGTCGTGTCGCTGTGCCGAGTCGGTGAGGCTGACGTGCCAAATCACTCAGAACATGTGGAGGTTCGCCTGATCGACCGGGAGGGCGAGAACGCCAACCTCGACTTCGTATTACTCGACACTGTGCGCGACGTTGAGCGGTTGCGCCAGGACGGGCGCACCGTGCTGATCCATTGCGTGCAAGCCCAAAGTCGCACACCCACCATCGCCGCGCTGTACGGGGCGCGACTGCGCGACATGAGCACCGCCGAGGCACTAGCTGACGTGTGTGTTGTACTGCCGAATGCCAGTCCGATTCCAGAGTTCCGCGAGGCATTGCAGCGAGTTCATCCGGTCGCGAGTAGGAACACGGACGACGGCCGCGGTTACTGGGTGCCTAACGCGCCGCGGAGCTCGCCCTGAGCCACCGCCTCATTGTGTTCCTCGCCTGGTGGGCGCAAAATGACGTCGATGCGGTCGATGGTTCCGGTAAATCGGAACTCGGCCGGGTACGGACCGACGGGCGATCCGGTGTCCACGCCGACGTCGAGAGTTTCCCCGCTCATCGAGAACAGGAAGGGCACGGTCTGCTCGATTCTGCCGGTCGCCACGGTATCGCCGTCGACACTGAGCGTCGCGGTGCCGCCTTTGCCGAGCCCGCCGCCGTCATAGTCGAACGACAGGGTGAGGGTCGCCGGGCCCTCGGCGAGCGGTTGTTCGGCACTGATCGTGCTGACGTCGTGGCCTAGATAGTTGTAGGTGTAGCTCGGCACACCGTCGCGCAGGTACAGCGTCCAGCCGGCCATGGACCCGCCCTGGCAGATGACCACACCGGAGGCGCCGCCCGCCGGAATCTGAAGCTGCGCAGCCAGAGCGAAGGAGGTGTTCTTGAAGTTGATGGTGGACATCTCCGCCACCCGGACGTGGTCGGCGAAGTAGGTGGTTGTGGTCTTCCCCTCCAGCAGGCTGGGCCTGCGGTCCGGCAGCGCTCGGGTGGTGGTCTCGTCGTTGAGCGGATACACGTTGTAAGCGCGGGCTTCCCGGTCGAAGATGGCCTTGAGCTCGGCCAGCTTGTCGGGGAACTGCTCGGCGAGGTCGACGCCTTGGCTGAAGTCATCGGCGATGTTGTAGAGCTCCCAGCGTTCGGTGTCGCCGAACGGCACGGCCTGGGCTCGCACCCACGGCAGCCGTCCGTGGAAGCAGGAGGCGATCCAGCCGTCGTGGTAGATCGCACGGTTGCCGAACATCTCGAAATACTGGGTGGTCCGGGTGCTCGGTGCGGAGGGGTCGTCGAACGAGTACCGCATGCTGACGCCCTCGATGGGGCGTTGCTCGATTCCGTTGACGTGGTCGGGTTGGGGGATGCCCGCTGCGTCGAGGATGGTCGGCGCGAGGTCGATGACGTGATGGAATTGGCTGCGTTGCTCGCCGGCCGCCTCGATGCCCTTGGGCCAGGAGATCGCGACGCCGTTGCGGGTTCCGCCGAAATGAGAGGCCACCTGCTTCATCCACTGAAATGGCGCGTCGAGCGCCCAGGCCCAGCCGACGTTGTAGTGGTTTTCGCAGCGGACGGTGCCGAAGTCGTCGATGTGGTCCAGCAGCCACTCGGGGTCTTCGGGGATGCCGTTCTGGTAGGACGGGGCGCTCCAGCAGCCGTGGAGGGTGCCTTCCGCCGAGGCGCCGTTGTCGCCGCAGACGTAGATGAACAAGGTGTTGTCCAGCTGGCCGAGTTGATCGATGGCGTCGATGAGCCGGCCGACTTGGGCGTCGGTATGGGCCATGAACCCGGCGAACACCTCCATCAGCCTGCTGGCCACCGGCTTGTAGCGGTCGTCGTAGTCGGCCCAGGCCGGAATCTCTTCCGGCCGCGGAGTCAACCGGGTACCGGGCGGGATGATGCCCGCCTCGAGTTGACGGTCATAGGTTTTCTGCCGCAGCGCATCCCAGCCGTCGTCGAACTGGCCCTTGAAGCGGTCGGACCATTCCGGCCAGACGTGGTGAGGGCAGTGCGCCGCGCCGGGAGCGAAGTAGGTGAAGAACGGCTTGTCGGGGGCGGAGGTCTTCTGCAGCCGGATCCATTCGATGGCCTTGTCGGCGAGATCCTCGGTGAGGTGATAATCCTCGCGGCCTACATACGGTTCGACGGGTGTGGTCTGGTCATACAGGGCCGGCTCGTACTGTGAGGTCTCGCCGCCGAGGAAACCGTAGAACCGGTCGAAGCCGAGCCCGGTGGGCCAGCGGTCGAACGGACCTGCCGGGCTGAGCTCCCACATCGGGGTGATGTGGGCTTTGCCGAACCAAGAGGTGCTGTAGCCGTTCAATCGCAGGGTCTGGGCGACGGTGGCCGTGCTCTGCGGGATCACGCTGTCATAACCCGGGAAACCGTAGGCGATTTCGCAGATCGCGCCCATGTGGGCGCTGTGGTGGTTGCGGCCGGTCAGTAGCGCCGCTCGAGTCGGTGAGCACAACGCGGTGGTGTGAAACTGGTTGTAGCGCAACCCCGAATCGGCGATCCGGTCGAGAGCAGGAGTGGGTACCGGACCACCGAAGGTGGATGCGGTGCCGAACCCGACGTCGTCGAGCAGAACGACGACGACGTTGGGTGCCCCGGCCGGCGGGTAGTCGATCGACGGTTTCGCCGGAGTGGAGTCTTTGACGAGCGGATTGATGACCCCGGTGAACGGTTCCTCAGCGTGCGGCAGCTCGGTCATCGTTCCTCCAGGCGGTGGCGCGCAGGCTGTGGTCGACCCAGCCCGGCATCGATGCACAGTAGCGGCACTCACGCCCTTTCTGCGGCTCAATCGGTCGAGGTCATGGCAGGCTGTGGTGCGTGGACTGGGCCGCCATCGCGAAGCTCGCTTTCGGGATGAGCCTTGCGGTGGTGGTGTTCGGCTCCGGCTTGGGGGCGCGGTTCTCCGACGTCACCGCCCTGCTGCACCGCCCGGGTCTGCTGGCCCGCTCCCTGATCGCGGTGCTCGTGTTGGCGCCGGCTTTGGCGGTGGCGCTGGTACTGGTGCTCGACGTACACCGCGAAGTGGCGATCGCTCTCGTGGCGCTGTCGATCTCACCGCTGCCACCGCTGCTGCCCAGCCGGGGTGCGAAGGCCGGGGGACGCTCGGAGTACGCGCTGGGTCTGGTGCTCGTATTGGCATTGTCGGCGGTTCCGGTGATCGTGGTCGCCGCTGCGGTCCTGCAGGTGGTGTTCGGACGGGATTATGTTGCGACGCCGTGGGCGATCGCCCGGCTGTTGACGTTGTCGGTGCTGGCGCCGTTGCTGGCCGGGATGATCGTGGCGCGTTTCTCGCCGTCCACGGCGACAAGGCTCGCGGGGCCCATCGTGCGGGCACAACGCTGGCTGCTGCCGATCGCGATGATCATCCTGCTGGTCTCGGCTGCGCCGCAGATGTGGTCGCTGCTGGGCGGCGGCACCTTGCTCGCGGTTGTCATCTTCGTGGCGGGCGCCCTGGCCTTGGGTCATCTGCTGGGTGGACCGGACCGACGCGACGCGGCGGTGCTGGCCTTCGCCACGAGCTGCCGACACCCCGCGACGGCATTGGCGTTGGCGTCAGCCAACTTTCCCGCCACCGACGAGCATGCGGCGATCGCGCTGTACGGTCTGGTGACTGCCGTCGCAGGCGGGATATACACGCTCATCGCTAAGCGAAGGTCACCATCTCGATCGTCCCCGTGAACGGGAACGCGTCGTCAGCGGATCAGGCCCTCGGCGCGGGCCCAGCGCTCCACCCGGGCCATACCCTCATCTAACGAGACCAGTGGTTCGAACCCCAGCACTGTGCGTGCCTTCTGGTTGGAATACGTGCCGGTGCGGCGAAGCATCTCGACCGTGGCCGCGGTCAACTCGCTGGGCATGCCCAGGCGGCGTTGGATCGCCCCCAGCGTGGTGGTCAGCAGCAATGCGGCCGGTGTGGGCAGCGTGCGCACCTTGCCTCCGGCCATCGCCGCGAGCCTGCCGAAGTAGTCCGAGCAGGAGATCCCGTAGCCGTCGGTCAGGTTGAAGATCTGCCCGACAGCGTCCTTGGAGGCGAGAGCGAGGACCATGCCGTCGACCAGGTTGTCGATGTAGATCGGGCTGAAGATGCCGCTGCCGTTGGCCGGCAGGATCATCTGGCCCTTGGCGATCATCTCCAGCGGGATGATCGTCCACGGCCTGGAGGCGGGTCCCCAGACGTCGCCGGGCCGGATGATCGTGGTCGCAATCTCACCGGCAGCCTCGGCCGCTAACACGACGTGCTCAGAGTTCACCTTGGTGTCCACGTAGCTGTATCCGCTGACCCGGACGGGATCGTCCTCGGTGACGCCATCAGAAAAGTCGAAGCCGTAGGCGGCGATCGATGAGATATGCATGAAACGCGGCACACCGGCGGCCACCGCGGCGCGCAGAACCCGTTGTGTGCCACGCACGTTGACCTCCCACGCGGCATCCAGCGGTGCGGCGTTGGACACGATGGCGGCGGTGTGGATGACGGTGTCGACACCGGTGAGTTGCCCAGCCCATGGTGCCGGGTTGATGGTGCTGCCCGTGACGATCCCGTCCGCCGGGGAGGCGACGAGGTCGACTCCTCTTACTGCGGTACCGAGTTCCCGCAGCCGTGCCGCCAGGGCGCGGGCGATGAAGCCGTTCGCGCCGGTAATGAAGACCGCACCTGGAAGTTGTGGTGCCGGACGGTTGGACATCGTCAAATCCCTTCGGTGAGAACTGGTTTGGCAGGGGATCGGACGCCGGTGACCTGGGCGGCGGCCCTTTCCGGCCGACGGCTCAACAAGCAACTAGCGCAACACGGTCTATGCACCGCTGTCTGGTTCGCCGAGGTGGCCATTCTCTAGTGACGGGCTGTCGTCCTTGGGTCCGGCGTATTGCTGGGCCTGGCGGGTCGCGAACTGCTGAAAGTAGGGCAGTCTCTGCGGCGGCACGACGCCGCGCAGGATCACGGTCCAGACTCCGAGGAGGTGAGCGAAGATGTCCTCGCCGGTGGCGTCTGACAGCAGGCGGGTGCCCAGCACGGCGGCCCAGATGGTGTGACCTACGACGTCGGCGTCGATATCGTCGAACAGATCGCCTTCGGCCACCGCCTGCTTGACCGCGCCGGCGATGACCGTCCCCCGGGTATATGTGTGGGCCCCTGCCGGGCTGACGTTCGTCAATGCCTGCCGAAGCCTGTTGCCCACCCGCACCCGATTGTCGTGCTCGGTCATCTCGGCCAAGACGAAGCCGCAACGGATCAGATTCTCCAGTGCGAACGAGGATGAGGACAGTGCCTTGACGAAGGCGTCTTGAATCTTGGCGTCGGCGTCCTCGATGATCGCGCCCGCCACGGACTCCTTGTTATGAAAGTGGTGGTAGAACGCACCCTTGGTGACCCCGGCCCGGTCGATGATGTCGCTCAGGCTGGTGTCGCCGTACCCGAACTCCTCGAAGATCTCGACCGCTGCGGCGATGACCCGCTGCCGCGTAACCTCAGCCCTGGCCTGGCCGACCATAGTTCACCACCAATCGGATACCACTAGAGACTGGCAGATTGACGGCGACGAATCGTCGTTTCCACGTATTTGACGACCCCGGCTGCGGTCCGCTTACCGCTTGACGCAGCGAAACCCGATGTGGCTCATACCGGTATCGACCATTTGGGGCCGGCGCGCGGCGGGTCGGTAGCGCAGGCAGTAGGTGTCGGCGCACAGGAACGAGCCGCCCTTGATGACCTTTCGGGGAACCTTGAACTGCGGCTGTCCAGGGTCGTAGCTCCCTGCCTCGCAGCACGGGTCCCCGGCGCGGGTATCGGTGTACCAGTCGCTGGTCCACTCCCAGACGTTGCCCGCCATGTCGAACAGTCCGTATCGGTTAGGCGGGAAACTGCCGACCGACGTGGTGCGTCCGTACCCGGGCTCAGGGCGCCACGGGAAGTCGCCGTGCCAATAATTGGCCAACCGCTCGCCGGGCTGTTCCGGTTCGTCGCCCCAGACGTAGACGGCACCGGCGATACCGCCGCGCGCCGCGGTCTCCCATTCGGCCTCGGTGGGCAGTGCGAGCCCCGCCCAGGAGGCATAGGCCTCGGCATCCGCGTAGGCGATATGGACGACGGGATGTTCGGCGCGCTTGTCGATCGAGGAGAGCGGTCCGACCGGCCTGCGCCATGACGCACCCGGTGTCCAGGTCCACCACTGGCTCAGGTGCCGCAGATCCACCGGGCCGCTGGTGCGGTGGAACACCATCGAACCCGGCTGCAGATTCTCCGGCGGCGCGTCGGGATAGTCATCGGGATTCAAGGGGCGTTCCGCAATGGTGACATAGCCGGTGGCATCGACGAATCGGGCGAAGTCGGTATTGGTCACCTGCTGCGACTGGATCCAGAACCCCTCGACGGTGACGTCGCGGACCGGAGCCTCCTCCGGATAGTGCCGATCGGATCCGAGTGCGGTGGTCTGTTCGGGGATCCACACCAGATTGTCGGTCACGTGAAGATCGTTGCCCACTCGTCCCGCATGCTGGTCACCGCCCAGCCGGCGTCGGCCGCAAGGTCCAGGGCGCGTTCCGCCCCGCTGGTGTAGCCGAATTCGCGTTCATGGTCGTCGTGCAGGACGAGCATGTTCATCGACGGACCCGGTGCTGCGTCGGTGAATTGCAGCATCTCGATGTCGCCGTTGGAGTTTCCGGCTGCGAAAATGGGCCGCCGACCAGTGCGGCCCCAGATGCGCACCGCCTTGGCCGAGCCGTCGTTGAGGAACTCCGGCTTCGACGTGGTGACGAGATGGCCGTCGGTGAAGTCCAGCCCGACCGAGCTGCCGATCACCCGTTCCGGCGGAATCCCGTACATCTGAGCCGTGACCGGCCGCATGAAGTCGCGCCCCCCTCCGGACACGATGTAGGCGGTGAACCCGTGCGACTCGAGATAGCGAAGCAATTCCACCATCGGGGTGTACCCGCAGGCGGTGTACGGGCGGTGCAGGCTCGGGTGGACCGCTTCGGCGAAGAACGCAGTCACCTTGTCGGCGTGCTGCTCGACCGTGAGGCCCTGATACGCCGCCAGAATGCCGCCGGCAAGGACGGTCAGCTGTGAATCGTCACCGTCGTAGTGCCGGGTGACCGCATCGCCGAACCACGCCAGGTCGCCGGATAAGGCCGCGGCGTAGGGCTGCTTGTCGGCCAATGAGGCGTCGGCGGTGGCCTGCTCGGCGAGCCGGCGCACCAGGAAGTCCAGTTGGACGTACGCCGGCTTCTCCACCCACAGGGTGCCGTCGTTGTCGAAGACGGCGATACGCGCTTCGGGCTCAACGTAATCCGCGCCCTCGGTCGTGACGCGGCCGACGAAGCCGACGATCGCCGCCTTCGTCGGTCCGTCGCGCCAGGAGTCCAATCCCGCCAAGCTCAACCGCCGCGGGATTCGAAGTGCTTCTTGAGCTTCTCCACGGCGGCGGTGATGGTGAACGACGCCGGCTCGCTGCGCGGCGGGAATTCCTTGAAGGTGTCCAGGAATCGCATGACGAGCGCGTTGCCGTACAGGGCGATGAAAACGTTCTCCAGCACCCAGTCCCAATAGGTGTTGGAGGTGACGTCGGCGCGTTCGAACGGGTCGGTGCGCAGGTTGAAGATCTTCGGCGCCCGCAGTTCGGTGAACGGCTCGAACCAGATCTGCAGCGTGCCCTGGCAGCGCTGCTCGAGGAACACGATCTTCCAGTTCTCGTAGCGCAGGCCGAGCACGTCGCAGTCGTCGGAGAAGTAGATCATGCCCCGGCGTGGGCTCTTGTCCTCCTCGCCGGTCAGGTACGGCAGGATGTTGTAGCCGTCGATGTGGACGTGATAGGTCTTGTCGCCGATCGTGTGGCCCTGTTTGAGCTTGGTGACGATATCGGGCTCACCGGCCGCTGCCAGGAACGTCGGCAGCCAGTCGTGATGCTGAACGATCTCGTTGGACACCACTCCGGCCGGTATGCGTCCGGGCCAGCGGATCATCTCGGGCACCCGGAACGCGCCCTCCCAGCCGGTGTTCTTCTCGCTGCGGAACGGGGTGGTGGCGCCGTCCGGCCAACTGTTGGCGTGCGGGCCGTTGTCGGTGGAGTAGATGACAATGGTGTCCTCGGTGATGCCGAGTTCGTCGACCAAGTCCAGCAACCGCCCGACGGTGTTGTCGTGGTCGATCATCGTGTCGTGGTAAGGCGACTGCCAACGGCCGGCCTGACCCAGGCTCTCCGGTTTGGTGTGGGTGCGGAAATGCATGTGGGTGGTGTTCATCCACACGAAGAACGGGGTCTCGGACTCGTGCTGGCGTTTGATGAAGTCGATTGCCGCCGTGGTGGTCTCGTCGTCGATGGTCTCCATGCGCTTCTTGGTCAGCGGTCCGGTGTCCTCGATTCGCTGGCGGCCGACCGGGCCGTACCGTTCGTCGATCTCGTCGGAGACGTCTTCGGTGGCCCATGAGTGGATAACGCCGCGCGGCAGCATCATCTTGCGAAGAAGTGGTGCCTCCGCGGCGGTCGGATAGTTGGGGTTCTCCGGTTCCTCCTCGGCGTTGAGGTGATA
>JAGQTW010000001.1 GCA_020438785.1 Mycobacterium sp.
CGATGTAGATCAGGTCGGGTTCACGACCGGCGCCCGCGCCGGCGCCGGTCACGATCACATGGTCGCTCCACACCTTCTCCGGAAGGGTTCTGGGCTTGTCGGACTGTGCCATCGGTTCTCGAATTCCTCCGTCGGCGCCCGGCGGCCGCGAGTGGCTATCTCACATTGCGGGACGCTAATATCTCGATATGAGACAGGATAGCGGTATCGGCGTGCTCGACAAAGCGGTGGGTGTGCTGCACTCGATCGCCGAGTCGCCATGCGGGCTGGCCGAACTGTGCGATCGCACCGGCCTGCCGCGCGCCACCGCGCATCGGCTGGCGGCGGGGCTGGAAGCGCACCGGCTCCTCGCCCGGGACGGCGCTGGGCGCTGGCTCCTCGGGCCCGCCCTGACCGAACTGGCAGCCCACGTCCACGATCCGCTGCTGGCGGCCAGCGCGGCGGTACTGCCCCGGCTGCGGGAGATCACCGGCGAGAGTGTGCAGCTGTACCGGCAGGAGGGCACCACCCGAGTCTGCATCGCCGCGCTGGAACCGGCCGCCGGGCTCCGCGACACCGTGCCGGTCGGTACCCGGCTGCCGATGACGGCGGGTTCGGGCGCCAAGGTGCTGCTGGCGTTCGGCGACAACGCAACCGCGCAGGCGGTGCTGCCCGCGGCGAAGTTCACCGAACGGTCCCTGGCCGAGGTGCGTCGCCGCGGCTGGGCACAGAGCGCGGCCGAACGGGAACCGGGGGTGGCCAGTGTCTCCGCACCGGTCCGCGACCGCAGCGGTGCGGTGATCGCCGCGGTCTCGGTCTCCGGACCGATCGACCGGATGGGCCGGCGCCCGGGAGCCCGCTGGGCGGCCGACCTGCTCGCCGCCTCCGAGGCGCTGACACGGCGACTGTGATCCGGGCGTCGGGCCCGCGGGTGCGCCTGACAAACTGACGCCATGGGAACCAACCAGCGCAACCAGATCGTCATGACGGACGCGGAAATCGCCGAGTTCGTCGCGCGTAGCCGCACCGGCACGATGGCCACCATCGGCCCCGACGGCCAGCCGCACCTCGTCGCGATGTGGTACGGCGTCCTCGACGGTGAGATCTGGGTCGAGACGAAGGCCAAGTCGCAGAAGGCGGTGAACCTACGCCGCGATCCGCGGGTCAGCTTCCTCATCGAGGACGGCATGACCTACGACTCCCTGCGCGGGGTCTCCTTCGAGGGGGTGGCCGAGATCGTGGAGGACCCGGACACCATCTTCAAGGTCGGCGTCAGCGTCTGGGAACGCTACAACGGTCCCTACACCGACGATCTCAAGCCCGCGGTGGACATGATGATGAACAAGCGCGTGGCCGTTCGGATCGTCGCCAAGCGCACCAGGTCCTGGGACCACGGCAAGCTCGGCCTGCCCGCGATGCCGCTGGCCGGTTCCACCGCGCCCGAACAGTGAGCTCGACGCCCGACTAGGTCGGCGGGCCGTAGCGGTCGCCACCCCACCGGAAGCTGTTGACATACTTGCCGATGTCCATGGCCAGTTCGAGGTTGGCCCCCGACGGCTGACCGTTCCCATAGTCCGGACTGAACTCGTGGTACGGGCCGACGGCGGCGGCGATCAGAGCGTAGTCATGTTTGACGGCGGCCATGACGATCACCCGCAGCCTGGTGTAGGAGGCCGCCGAGTCCCGCGCGTACACGTCGGCCACCGCGCCGTAGCCCGGTTGGTAACCGACTGAGGCGTTGGGGATCTCGTAGCTCAGCGTCGCTTCCGGATACTTACCCCTGATGGCCTGCCAGACGATCTGTTTGGGCGTGCGGCCACGTGCCGGCTCCCCGAAGAGCGTCAGGATCCCGGTGTCGCCACCCACGAATTTCACTTCCACGCCGTGCAATCCGGGCGGGTCGAAGCTGGGCTGGTAAGCCGCCTCCTCGCCGGGATAGGCGACGGAGAATGCGCCGTCGTCGCTGCTGAAGCGCGGGTTGTTCTCCACCGGTGTACCGAGCGGCGGCCTGCCGCAGTCCGGCGGACACACATAGGCCTTGGGGGGCGGTGTGATGAGCACAGCGGCACTCACCGCGGTGGCGACCGCGACGCCGAGACCGGCGACCAGCGGGGCCAACACCCGGGGATAGCCCGTCGCTGTCACCACCGGCGGTCGCGCCGCGGTCGCCACCCCGCAGTCGGTGCAGAACGCCGTGGCGGCATCGGTGTGATCACACTCCGAACACCGGGTCTGCCCGCCCTCGCCGGCGCCGTCGTGCACCTCCTGCAGCAGCGCGCCCGCGATCCAGAGGCGCAGCACCAGCACCGCGAGCACGGCGATCAGCAACTGAAGCACGACGTACAGCGGGAGGGACAGCGGCGCGATGTCCACCAGACCCATCGCGATCATGACCACCAGGAGCACCGCCGTCGCCGCCACGAGGGCGATGCGGCGCCGCCGGGATGGGTTGTCCCGGAACGTCGTCCACAGGGCCATCCCGAAGATGCCACCGGTGGCCAGCGAGGCCAACGGCCATGCGAAACCTTCGACCGCCGACTCGGCGAGCGACGCGACGATCGAGTGTTCCCGCGCGGTCACTCCCATGGCGAGCTGCGGCACCAGCAGCGCGATGGCGGCGGCCCGGTCGAAGACGACCGCGCCCAGCGCACCGACGGCGTAGCCGCCCAGCGCCTTTCGGACGGATCGGTTCAGCAGCCGCACCACGATCGCCGGCACCACCATGAGCAGCGCCTGTGTGATGGGAATCGCCACCCCGGAGAACAGGACATGGGACAGATCGGTGTGCGAACCGAGCGCCGCTCGGTAGGCCGCCGTGACGATCGGACCCGCGATCAGCGCCCACCCCACGCCGAGCCCCGCACCGACGACGGCGGCCACGATGGCGTCCCGCCGCGGGATGCCGACCTGACGCAGGTAGAGAGCGAACACGATCAGCAGCCCGCAGGTGGCCACCGCGATCATCGCCGCCTCCCACCGCAGCACGGCGAATCCGGCCAGCATCAGCGCCACGACAAGGAGCGCGACACGGAAACTGTTGCGCGAACGGCTCGGCAGTTGCGGGAAAAGCGAACTCGTCATCCGCGGGATGAATACCGATTGTCCGGGGGCCGCGGCGTAGGCGCCGAGGCGCAGTCTCCCGGTGCGGCTCGCGGACTGCCGGGCGCCGCAGGATCCGCAGTACCGGCCCACCTCGCCGTCGTCACAACCCGGGCGGTGCACGGCGGGCACCCTACCCACCACCGGGGGCGTAGCGGTACTCCAACGACTGCGCGGCCTGAGCGTCAAGGAGGTCGCGGACAAGGTTGTCAACATCCGGCGTGCCGAGCCCGGTCACCAGGTCATAGCCCTCGGTCGCGGTGTCAACGGCGTTGCCGCCCAGGGTAATATCGTGGAAGCCCGGCGACCGGGACCCCGCCGCGACCCGATAGAGCAGCGGGGTGATGTCGCCGACGGCGGTGCCGCCGTGGTCGACCAGATACTGATTCATCAACACCGTCAGACCTGCCCAGATCGGCGCGGCCTGCGAGGTACCGCCGCCGATCCGCAGGGTCTGCTCGAACACGATCTTGATACCGGTGAACGGATCGGCCACCGCCGAGACATCGGGAACCAGTCGGTGCGTCGAATCCCTTTTGACCGACACGTCACGCTGATAGGCCGGACGGTTGAAGAGCCGCGACGTCCCACCGCTGGAGCCCTGCGACATCGGCACGTCGATCCAGGCCTGCTCCTGCAGCCACCTCCCGTCCAGATCGGTCGACAGCGTGGTGCCGCCGACCGCGGTGATCTCGGGCAGCGCCGCGATGGTGTCCACCCCGATGTCGTGGGGGCCGGGTGCGGTCGACCAGTCCTTGCCGCCCTTGCATTCCAGGCCGCCGATGTCACCGGTGGCATCGAAGACCGTGATGCCGCGGCGGTGCGCGTTCGTCAGCGCGGCGCGGACGGGGGCCAGGTCGGCCTCCGCCGCGAAGGCATCGCAGCCCCAGCCGATCGACAGGCTCCACACCGACCCGGGAAACCGGCGGGCCGCGTCGTCGAACATCCGGCCGATCTTCTCGAAGGTGCCACCGCCCTGCAGCGTGGGGCGGGCGTTGACCACCACCAGCCGGGCATCGGGGGCGATCGCGTGGGCGACCTCCAGATCCATCACGGTCTCGCCGTGCGGCGGGTCGAGCGGTGCCCCGATCACCACCGGCGCGAAGCGCGGCAGCCCGGAGATGTCGGCGAACATGTCGAGGTCGCGCTGGTCGTATCCGTCGAACCCGAAGATGACGATCGTGGCGCCCTTACCGGTGTAGCCGGCGTCGACGAGCGGGGTCGCGTTGTAGGTCGTCAACAGATGCCGAGGCGTCAGACCGGG
>JAGQTW010000112.1 GCA_020438785.1 Mycobacterium sp.
AGGCGGATGATCGCCCACGGCAGATCGTAGTTGACGATGATGTGGGAGTCCTGCAAGTTTTGGCCTTCGGAGAGCACATCGGTCGCGACGAGCACGTCGATGGCGTCCGCTGGGTCTACTTCAGGAACTTCCTCCTGCCCGGGGATCCGGTTGGAATGCGGCGAGAATCGGCGGGCAACATCACCGGGGTCGTCGGTGTTTCCCGAAACGACGGCAACCTTTTCCACACCGGCTTCCTGCAGTGCCTGGGCGACATACTCAGCGGTATCGACGTATTCGGTGAAAACCAGAACCTTCTCGCCGGGATGGTCGTTGCGGAGCAGGTCGACCAGCGCGTTCATCTTGGAGTCTCGGGTCGAGTCCCAGCTGCCGAAACGGTCAAGCATGCCCGTAAGCATCTGGTTGTCGCGGTCGAGATCTTTGCGCAAGGTCTTTTTGAATACTGTGGAGTTGATCCATTTAGTCTTTGCCGGGAGATTCTTTCGGAGCTCCTCGTAGCGGCTGGCGAGCGAGCCGTGTGGTGTCGGGTCGTCCTCAACATCTTCGTCGCTCACCGCGAACTGCTTGTCGGTGAACGACCCGACAGGGATGGGGAGCTCGTTGTCGATCGCATGTAGGAACAGCTCGTTGCGGGCCCGTTGTCGCTGCAACGACACGATGAACGAGTGCCCGGACGAGGACAGTCGCTTGAACAATCCGGTGCGGACGAACCCACTGACGTTTCCTCGCCCGGAGCGGATGTCATCCAGGATCTTCGTGTCTGAGTCTGTGTGCGGTGCACGTGGGTTGTCATAGTCGGCAAGCCGATAGCGCGGCAGCGCCAGAGTGCTCACGGCGTTGAGCGTGTCGTTGTCTTCCATGAGTTTTGCGGGGTCGTCGTCGGCGAAGTCGTGGCTAAGTGGTCGAGCGATCCGGGTTGGAAAGTGGAACTTCTCGCCATTCGCAAACTGGAGGTACGGCAGTTGCTCGGTGGTTCCATCGGGCAGAGTGACAGTTTCTGTCTTCGCCGTTCGCTTGATGAAGCTACGGGTTCGTCGCACAAGGTGGTCGCTCATCAGCCGGCGCCAGTCCTCTGCGTGGTCGGAGCGTCGGAAGGCGGCGAGTGTGTTGATTTTCCCGTCGACTCTGTCGCGGAGTCCGGGTTCTGCGGCCAGTGCCGCTGTGGGGACGATGCCAAGGTCTTCGTCGTCGTCGATATACAGCGCGATCTGGCTGGCGACGTCTTGGAACGCAAGGTTGTACGGGGTTGCGGTTAGGAGCAACACCTTGGAGCTGTTGCGGCGGATGTACTCGTGGATGGCTTCGTAGGCGATGGTGCTGCTGTTACGCAGGTTGTGCGACTCATCGCAGATGACCAGGTTGAAACGTTTGAGCTCGGGAAGCACTCTGTCGGCCATCGAGTAGGGGACCACACGCCCGTTGATCTCGTACTCGTCGAGGTGCTTGGTCCACATGAGTTCGAGATTCTTCGGGCACAGCACCAGCGTCGAGTAGTCCTCGGCGGACTGGAGCATCAATGCAGTCGCGATTGCCGTCAGCGTCTTGCCAAGACCAACAACGTCGCCCAGCATCGTTCCACCTCGGCGAACAATGCGTCGGGCGAGCGTGCGGACTGCGCTTTCCTGATAGTCCAGCAGCAGGTTCTGCATCGATGTGGGCAGGACGTAGCCAAGTCCATCCCGGGCATCTTGGGACAGCGCATGGCAGACCTTGAGGTAGACCTCAAACGGCGTGGGCTGTAGGCCAGCTGCCCACGATTCGGAGATCAGCTGGATGATCTCAGCGGTGATCGGCAGCGAGAACCGATCGGTCCACCGCGCTTCGAACCACTCGGCGATCTTGCTGTTGGCATCGGAGTCTTGGACGTCGATGTTCAGCTCTAGATTCGTCGTCAATCCGGCGTGGGTGAGGTTCGACGACCCTATGTAAGCCCATCGCGAGCCGTGGCTCTTCCCTGGGGCGTGAAACAGGTAGGTCTTTCCGTGCAGCGGTTTCTCGGTGAAGACCTTCATCTGCACCGTGCCGTCCTCCAACTGCCGCTTCAGCGTCTGGAGTGTCTGCTGTCCTTCGACAGTGGCCAGTCCTCTCATGAGCTGATTCCGCAGGTGCTTCACGAGCTGATCGCGACGGGCAAGTGCCTTTTCTCGGTCGTGAATATCGGTGCCATAGCCCGGTGGCTGAACCTCGCGTTGCAAAGCGTCGAGGATTTCCTGTGAGTCGGCTGGCGCGACCATGCCGATAAGGACTCGAGCAACGGGCTCCGCGCCAATTCGAGGTTTCGTGGCGACGATGTCAGCCATGCTCGACCAGCCGCGTAAGTCGAGATATCCCGTCGCGACGTCGACGGTATCGAAGTCCTTCAGAGAAACGCGCAGTGCGTCCTTCAAGCGTGTGTCGTCGCTGAGGTTGTCAAAGAGGTTCGGCACTAGCGGTCATTTCCTCGAAGTCGCGGTGATCTGAACTCAAACATCTTCCCGGCAGCTCCTGCCAGAGCCAGCGTCGGGGCACCTCACATTGGACGATGCCTTTCTCCTGGTCGCAGTGGCACGATCTTGTCGCTTTGGGTCCGATTCAATCGCAGCTCGTCGTTCTCGAGGGCGAGTACGTGAATGATTCGTTCGAGCTGACGGATCGTCGCCGTCAGGGCAGTCACATCCGCGGTCAATTGCCTGGTCTTTTGCTGGGCTTCGGCCTTCGCCTCCTGCAACTCCAGTAGCACTGGCGGTTGCGACGAGGCTTTCGCGATACGTGACCGGAACTCGTCCTGGAGGTCAGTGTGGCGGTGCGTGAGAAGCCATCGCTTGACGCGGGCCTCCGCGGCGAGTGACTTCACGGTGAGCTTGCCGTCGGAGTGCAGTGGTTTGCCGGCGATGAGCCGATCCATCGCGTCGCGGATCACGCGGCGCACATGTTCGTCAGCCTGATCGGTCATCACGACTTCCAATGTTCTGATGCTCGTTGACGATGGCATGGAGGGCGGTAATGCGTTGTTCTAGTCGGCCGCGCAGCGGTATCGGCGTTGTGGCCGAGTCGATCTCGGCCTCATGCTGAGCGATGGCGACTACGACCTGGTCTATGTTCTGGTCGGTTCGGGCGATGTTGCCGCATCCGGGTTGGCAGTGTGAGACATCAGGTGAGCGGTGCTGGCTCGCTGTGACCTGCCGGTCGGGGTGGCATAGCGCTTTGGCCTGGTCGTAGCAGCAGGTGACGAACTGTTGCGGGTTGTCGTATATGCGCAGTTGGGGATTGGTGCGTAGGGCGGCTGCCTGCTTGTTGCTCATGTAGCGGCCGCGGAATTGCCGGTCGAACAGGTGGATGGCCTGGGTGTATCGGTCGGCGGCCGGGCCGCTGACCTGTTCACCGTCTTCGAGGCGTTGATGGGCGTCTTCGAGGTAGTCAGCTCGGGCGAGGGCTTCCTCCATTGGGAAGATGTCTCGTAGGCCGCTGGCGACCCGTGAGCCGTAGCCGTCGGTCGTGTAGCCGCGCAGGTGTCCGTACTGCACGCCGAGGGCCACTCGCCCGCCTGGTTTGCGGTAGATGAACCAGGCCAGTGTTCGCCTGAACCGCTTGACGGTCACGGCTTCCTCGGGATCGGCAGGGATCACGTCGTGAGGACGTTCGAGCATCTCGGCGGCGTGATTGCTCCAGTCGATCAAGTCCTGGATGCGGTCGCGGACCATGCGGGCGTGCACGGCCTTTCCGGCGTTGACACCGCAGGGCCATAGCGAGAACGCGTCGATCGGAAACAGAAGTTGGGAGGAGGGGTTCAGTGCTTCCATCACGGCGATGGCTTTGGCCACGGGTGCAATCGCCAGCCAGGGTTGTTCCCGTTCGACACCGGCGGGTATGGCGTTGCCCGACTGATCAAGTGCGCCTTTGAAGGTTCTGCCGTGAATACGGTAGTGGAGTTGCCCGGTCGCGGGGTCGGTGTGGGTTTGGCAGCAGCCACGCTCCAGTGCGCGGCACTCCTCGCCGCGCATCCCGGTCAGGTAGGCGACGACGACGAACGCGGCGGTGGCCAGGTGGCGGCAGAACTCCTCGACCTCGTAGAAGCTGATCGCCGGCGTCCAGCCTTTGCCGTCGACGGAGCCTGTGATGGGCATGGGCAGGTGCGCTTCGTCGCTGGCGCTCAGGCCGGCTATCGGCCAGTGCGGATTGATCATCACGGCTTCTTCGGGAGAGAGGCCGAGCTGCCAGCCGATGAATCCTTTTGCCAGAGAGCGTATGTGCGGCCGGTTGCTGCTGACCCATCCGGGCACCGTCTGTGTATCCTGGCGCCGCTGCTGGATGTACGCGCGAAACCGTTGATGGGGCGTGAGGGCCTGGAGGCTGGGCGGGACATCGCGCGGTGTCGCTTTGAGTGCCTTGGCGGCGAGGATGTCGTCGCTGAAGTCGGTGACGAAGCGCAGGGCCCAGACCAGTAGGCCGGCCATCGTCTGCGGGTGGATGGGGGTGGTCTTGTTTTCGCTGGACCAGTTCGCCGGGCCGAGCACCGAGGTGCGCCCGAGATGGCTGTTCTCCCAGGGTGGGCGTGCGAGGCGGTCGGCTTCGGGAAGGTACGGGGCGTAGAGCCAGGCACGGGTCACGGCGAACAGAATGTTGCCTACGTTCTCGCGTGAGCCGCGGTGTCGTTTGAGGTGTTCGGCATATTCGTCGTAGGTGGCGTCGGTGACCGCGTTGAACTCGTGAATGTCCTTCTCTGCCAGCCAGGTCATCCATTGCCGTAGGAAGCGCGCGAAAGTGCACACGGTTGCCGGTGCGAGTTGGCTGCGCGCCGCCGAGGAGCGTTCCAGATCCTCGACCGGGGTCGGCTTGTTGATGCTTGCCCAGATCAGTCGCTTGGCGGCGGTGACATAGCTCGGCGGGAAGGTGTCGAAGACGATGCTCAACGTGCCCGCCACGGTCTGTTTCTGGACCAATGGTGTGAGATCCCAGCGGTGGTCGCCCACGGTGGAGAGGTTTCCTCGCTGTGCTTCAGGTACGCGGTCGATGTCGGCGATGACCGGTTCGGCGTCGTCAAGTTCGAGCTGACCAGCCTGCTGTGGCCACGGGTTGGCTGCTGCGGTGCTCACGCGTCGAGATTCCTTCCGATGAGCGCAGTGACGATGTCGCGCTCAGCGTCGGTGACATGGCGGCGGGCATCGCCGATCTCGGCCTTGGTCGCGTTCTGTTCGAGAATCGCTTGCAGTCGTGCGTAGTGGTCCCGGTAGTTGGACTCCCATCGGGCTGGGGCGACGAGGGTGGCGACATTGTCGAGGGCATCCAGCAGCGTGACCAGGCGCGGCAGATGCTCGGGGGTGACTACGGCGTTCGTACAGGTAAAGCACGCGAAGAATGACGCCGGGCATGGCTGGCCCGCGGTGGCGGCAAACGGGCTGTTCAAGAAGTCGATGCACGCGGTGGTGGCGGTGTCGAGGCTGCCGGCGAGCAGCAGCTTCAGCGTCGGCACCGGGATGCCAAGCTGTGTCGCGGCGGTTTCCGGGTCTTCGCGGGCTGCGGTCACTTCGGCGGCACTCAGCGAGCGGATCGTGACGGTGGCTTTGGCGTGGGCGACGGCGTCGGCCTGTCCGTCGATGATGGTGTCGGCCGCGCCTTCTGCGGTGGCCGGGTCGGGGCTGCGGTAGGTGTCTTCGCTGACGGATTCGCTGTTCTGCCGGGCATGTTGGTTCAGCACCTGCTCGGACAACCGCAGCCGTCGCAGACTCACCCGCAACGGTATCCCGTCGTCTGCCAGCAGGCTCGCATAGGCCATGTAGTGATCGCCGATGCCCGCGGTCAACCATTCCTGCCGGAACGGTCCATCGCCGGTGAGGTTCTTGTGCCGGTGTGCGATGAGTAACTTCTCCGACGGGGTTCCGAGCTCTGCGAGTGCTGTGCGGCACGGTTCGGTCAAGAAGAGTGCGTTCTCCCATAGTTTTCCGGCCTCGCCGGCGAGGATTTCGGCGCTGTAGCGCTTGGTTCCTCTTCTCGGTTTGTCGGTGTTGACGGTGTAGACCAAGTCTTCACCGGCACCGTCGGATGCCCGGAACGAGGCCACGGTGAGGTTGTCCATGACGGAAAGGTTGAAGCCTCGCTCGCACACGAGAAGGACCATCAAGCAATAGATTTCTCGTATCGACGGGAACAACGCCTGCGCCGGATTCGACACGCCGGCCAGGTCGAAGCAGCCTTTTAGGACCACCCGGTTTGCGAGGTACTGAGAGGGAAGCATCCCATTTCGCGACAGATACTCCAGGAGCGATCCGGTGCTCCACCGCGCCCCGCCGACCTTGAACGTGATTCCGTCCCCGACATCACCAACCTCGCGGTACTTGCGCAGCCTCTCGGTGTTGGCCCGGATTCTGCGGAGCGCTTGACGGACCTCACCCTTGGCGGCACTTCGGATCCGTGCGAACTCCTCGCGACTGTAGGAATCATTCTCCGGTAGGCGTTTCCGAGGCTTCACGGCCTTCGCGCGCATCGCCTTCCGTGTGGTTTCCGGAAGCCGCGGTGACTCCGACAACACGGTCCTCATGAGATTCACCCGCCCCGGCCAGCGGGACTGACTCTCCTTGGCGGTGCGCCACGCCCACCACACCTCGGGGCCGAAATCGGTGATCGAGTGGACCTCAGGGAACTCCGTACCCAGGTAGGCGATCAGTTGCCGCGCGGCACTTACCGCCGCGTCGACGGTCGCCAGTGTGCGCCAACGACCACCCGATTGAGACCCGTTCGCCAGTGCGGTGACGAGGTCGTCGACCAGCTCAGCGGGCCCGTGGACGTCATCGAATGAGAATGTCCTTGTGCGTCCCCCCTCGTCGGTGAAGCAGAGCCGCCGAAGCTCAGGGTCTGCCAGGGCTGGTCGGGCGTACTTGCCGGCGGGGAGCGCCGCCGTTCTACGCGAGGCCACCGCTCACTGCCCCTCCGTGTCGACGATTCCGGGAGCCGCCGCTGCGATGTGCGTGATGAAGTCGGCGATCGATGCGTCCTCGGCCACGTTGTCATTGAGAAACAGGTCTACCTGCAGACCCGACACGGGCTCGAGATAGCAGTCGCGCGTTGTTTCCACGTTCACGTGGCCCAGTAACGTTTGAACCAAAACCCAAGGGTCACCGAAGATGTGGCGATACTCGCGCCGCTCGGCAGGGGTGATGCCCATCTTACGTTCGTGTGCGTAGATCAACGTGACCAACATCCTCAGGGCGAACGAGTGGCGCAGCATATGCGGGTGACAATGGATGTCTACCCCAAGGGTCTGACACCGCATATTGGCCGTAGAGAAGACGGCCTCCCAGGTGCGGTACGGCAGCGGCAGGCCGGCTTCGGACAGCCACACCATCCAGGGTTCGAGCCCGCGATCAGTGGTGATGTAGAAGTTGAGCCGGTCATTCGAGTCGAGACTGTCCAGCGGGACCGTCCCCTTGCTGCCGTCCGGCTTGGTGAAGTGCACGCGGCGGTGATGGTCCACCGTGTCGACGATCTTGATGTCGGACAGTGCGTCGTAACGACCTTCAGAACGAGCCCGATGAATTGCCGCCGCTCGGGTTGAAAGAACGTAGTTGTCAATGTGTTTCAGTGCTGCGGCGCTGATCCAAAAATCTCGGCCGCGACCCTTCGCCACGGCTTGGCCGACGCGGGCCTTGGCGTATCGCACTTGGTTGTCAGCGCTGGGAATCTCGCCGAGGACCAGTGTTCCGGCTTCGCGCAGGCGCAGTCCGCTCGACCACAGTGCTTCGGCGAAGGCCAGGTTGCGGCCGTCGTTGCGTCCTCGCCACGTCGCATCCCGCCGCCCGTCGCTGCGGTACCCGCCGAGGCCGACGTCGCGCCAGCGTTTGTAGGCTCGGGGCGTCAGCCACTTCAATTGGACCGAGCGGACAGCGTTCGGTTGCAACCGCGTGGAATCCGAGTCCCCGGTCGAGCTGGGTTTGTGCAGGGCGACAGGAGAAGCAGCCACGTTGCCACGCCACTGCTGCCAGTCGTAGAACTTCTTGATCGCCGCCAGGTCTCGTGAAAACGTCGCGGCACCAACGCGATCCGGGTTCTGTTGGTCGCGTCGCCGCCAGAACTCATAGTCGGCAAGATGCTCGAATGTGGCCGCTCTCCAGTCGACGCTTTGAACGGACAGGAAGGACAGAAACAGCTGGATGTCGGGGGCATAGGACTCCTGCGACCCCGCCGCCAACGATTGGAACGCCGCCGACCGGAAGAACTCCAGGACATCAACGTCCGGCCGGCCATCGGGCATCAGGAGAAACGGTTGACCAGAACGAATTCCGAGCGCAGCTTCACGCTCTGCTAGATCCGGGAAGTCCGCAAGAACATCGGACCTCGCGGTGTACGGCCGGTTAGGCTGCCGCGCCCAACACAACCTCCAACGGGAGCCGTCGTCGTGTTGTTCCACAGCAACAGAACCTGCCACAACACACCGACATTCTACGGAACGGCGGATTCCCGACGATCACACGGATGGGTTGGCTCTGCTGGGCGATGATCCGATCGTTGTTCTGAGGGAATAGTTCGGCATCCATGGTGTCGCCGACCTCGGCGATTTGAAAGGTGTCGGTAAGGACAATGCCGTTGAATGGCTGGTACTCACCACCAACGGCACCGTGGTAGGCGGCCTCTATGTTGATGGCGGCGATGTAGTAAGCCAGCAATACGATCTCGTTGGCATGCAATTCGTTGGCATACTTGCGGGCGAGGTCTTCGGTCCTGATGAGTCCGGTCTGGATCAGGCGCACGATGAAGGTGCCAGTCCCGGTGAATGGATCGAGGATGTGCACGCCGGGCTCAGTCAATGTCGTTCCAAATTCGGCGCGCAGTGTGTCATTGGCCGAGCGCAGGATGAAGTCAACGACTTGTGTTGGCGTATAGACGATCCCTAGAGCTTTAGCGGTTCGCGGGAAACCGATCCGAAAGAACTTCTCGTAGAGTTCGACGACGATGCGCTGCTTGCCCTCGGCATTGTCAACCCCGGCCGCGCGCATACGCACTGATTCGTAAAAGCCCTCTAGGCGTTGGGTTTCTGTGTCGAGCGCTTGGTCATGCAGGGTAGCGACCATCGCCTGCATGACCTGTGAAACCGGGTTGTGGTCCGCAAAATCGTAGTCTTCGAAGAGGGCGTCGAACACGGGCTTGGTGATCAGGTGCTGGGAAAGCATCTCCACGGCTTGATCCCGGTTGATCGAATCGTTGAGATGGGCGCGCAGCGCTCCGACGAACTTATCGAATGCTGCTGCGATGTCGGGAGTGCTCTCGTTAAGCAGCGCCTTGATGCGTGTCTGCTGGGCCGTGGCGATTACGGCGACGTCCTTGGCCCAGTCCTCCCAGTAGGTGCGCGTGCCGACCTTATCGACAATCTTGGCGTACACAGCGTCCCGCCACTGGTCGGGGGAGAACATAGACAGCTGTTGGGCGACCTGCGCCGACTCGGCAGCCGCGGTATCGGCAGAGGCTGTTGTACCGTCGCCGGAAGATGTTGAGTCGGTGAGATTCTCGGCGGCGTTCGGTACGTGGCCGACGAGGATTGAGTCCGTGGCGTTCTTGTTGAGTTCGAGTTTGTTGACTGTGGCGTTGAAGCGGTCGTCGTGAGCCCTCAGCGCCTGTAGCACTTGCCACACCACCTTGAAGCGGCGGTTGTCGGCGAGTGCTTGGCTAGGTGCTACGCCCGCCGGTACCCCGACGGGCAGGATGATGTACCCGTATTGCTTGCCTTCGGCTCGGCGCATGACCCGGCCGACAGATTGCACGACGTCAACCACGGAGCTGCGCGGGTTGAGGAAGAGGACCGCGTCGAGGCTGGGGACGTCCACCCCTTCGGAAAGGCAGCGGGCGTTGGCCAGAATGCGGCATTGATTGTCGGGTAGTGGCGCCTTGAGCCATTGCAGGCGGTGGTTGCGTTCCAGGGCGTTGTAGGTTCCGTCGACGTGTTCGACGTCGCAGCGCAGTAGGTGGTCGTCGGCCTGGTCATAGGCGTCGATGACGGTGGCGAACTTCCCTGCGAGCTTCTTAGAGGACTTGATGTCTCGAAGGAAGGCCACGGCGCGTTGCATGGGGCGGGTGTCACCGCCGAAGTCAGCACCGCCGGCGGCTTTGCCAGTTCGTTTGGCGAGGCCGTTCCAACAACCGACGATTTTGGTCGCGTCGTCGAGGTTGAGTTCGCTGTTGACGTCGGCAAGCTGCTGCTGCAGTGGGCCGGCGATGTACTTCTCGTCGACGGTGAGCACGAGCACCTTGTAGTCGGTGAGCAGTCCGCGCTCCACGGCTTCGCCGAATCCGAGTCGGTGAAAAGTGGGGCCGTAGAGGGCTTCGTCGTCCATCGACGCGAGGACCGCGGAGTGTTCGGCGGCCTTGGTCTTGGTTTCCTCCGCGAAAAGCCTTGGCGTTGCTGTCATGTAGAGCCGCTTGGTTCCGGCGAGGAAGGCTGCGTCGTGCACCTTGACGAAGTTGGATTCGTCTCCGTCGACGAGTGTGACGCCGGTGGTTCGGTGCGCTTCATCACACACAATGAGGTCGAAGTCGTCGAGCCCGACCGCCTGTGCTTCAGCGATTACGTTGATGGACTGGTAGGTGCTGAACACCACGGTCAGTCCTTTAGCGCGTTTGCGGTGCGCCATTTGTGCGACCAGCGTGGCCGGATCGGTGGTGGCAGGAAGTGGCACGTCGTAGGGGTTAATGTCTTCCACCGCGCGGGAGACCTTGGTGTCCGAGCACACGGCAAAGGACCGCAGGTCCACCTGGCACTGAGCGGTCCATTCGCGCAGCGTTTGGGACAGCAGGGATATTGAGGGCACCAGGAACAGGATCTTGGCTGTTCCGCCGAGGTCGTCGGCGATCTGCTCGCAGATCTTGAGCGCGGTGAAGGTCTTTCCCGTGCCACACGCCATGATGAGCTTGCCGCGGTCGTTTTCGGTGAAGCCGACGATCACTTTGTCGATGGCTTCACGCTGATGAGGCCAGGGGTCCCGTTTGGGGGCGGGGGCCAGCTCAAGGTTCAGTCCGTCGGCGGGGCCGGCGAAGGCCCAGTCGATCGGGGCCTCGGCGATGTCAGCCAGTCCAATGCGCTGAACGGGAATCTGCTGGTTGTCGACCGCGTCTTCAGCATTTTTCCCCCACTTATCCGTTGTGGAGATGATTAGCCGGTGGGCGAAGGGATGCTTTCCTGACGCGGACAGGAACGAGTCGACGTCCGGTTTTCCCAGCACGTGATCGGGTTCGTAGAACTTGCATTGGATGGCCCATAGGTCACCGGTGTCGATCTCCTCAGCAACGAGGTCAATTCCGGTGTCGATCTTGCCGCCCCGCCCAGGCCAGTCCTTCCATAACCAGACCTGCTTAAAGAGTCGGCCGTAGACGGAATCCAGCGGCAGGTACTGCGCCATGAGCTGCTCGAATTTCAAGCCGCGTTCGTAATTGCTAGGGGCACGCCGAAAAGCCTCGAACACCTCATGCACCGACGTCGCCACCCGTCTAACTCCTTTCGCTGAAGCTCGAAGTCACCCTAAACGCGGAACGCAATATCGCAGGGAAGTCGGGCCGGGGCGGGTAACAGGGCTCGTTAGTTCCGCATGTTGGCGAAGGGGCGCCGTCCGTGGTGGGCGTGAAACTGGGCGATCAACGCTGTTTCGGTGGCGGCCGCGGCGGTGTCGTCGGTTACCTGCCAGCCGACGCGCAGTTGGGCGTGGTCGCTGAGTTGCCAGATCCGCCGCCCGCCGCTGTGGCCCACGGGTTGGCCGGCGCCCGAGCGGCGGAACTCATCGAGCCGTTTGCGGAGACCACGGCGACCGGTGCGCCCGGCGTTGGCTTTCCCGATGTAGATGATGCGGGTTCCCGGCACCCAGAGCGCGTGGAGCTCGTCGACCGGCACGGTGGGGTCTTTGCCTTTGAAGTGGCCGGCCGGGGAGGTGTCCAGGAACGTGGGCGGGTCGTCGGTCGGCCGTACGACCACATACACGCCGGGGGAGGTCGGCACGTCGGTGTTGGGCAGCTCTGCGAACGGCACCCAGCCCGTGAAGCCACTGAGGTCGATCGGCTCGGTGATCATGGGTCCATACTGGCGCGCCACCGTGCGGGACTCTGTGGCGCTTGCCGCCAGCGCGCCGCTGTTGCCCCGCGAAGGGCCTGTTGTGTCCGGGGGCTGTCGCGGCGCGCCCATAGGCTGGCAACTATGGCTCTGGACTTCGATACGTCGGCTCCGCTGCGGTCACCGCAGAGCGTGACCGCTTTGGTGGAGGCGATTCATCGCGCCGACCCGGGAAGCCAGGAAACCCATTGGCTGGAGTGCAAGAGCACGCTGGATTTCGGGTCCAAGGCTGATCGGTTCGCCGCGGCGCGCGCCATCATCGCGTTCGCCAACCGCGATCCGGTCAGCGCGGGCCGTGACTGCGGTGGGGAAGCCTATCTTGTGGTCGGCGTCGCGCCGGGGCAACTCGTCGGCGTCACCGAGGTCCTTGATGCTGCCGCGCTGCACGACAAGCTGCGGCCCTACGTGGATGGTCCGCAGTGGTCGGTGGACTATTTCAAGGTCGAGGGCCATGACGTCGCGGTGTTCACCGTCGCCGCGCCGCGCCCCGGCGACCGAATCCACTCGCTGGTCACCACCTATGAGAACAACCGGTCGGGCACGGTGTTTCACCGCGGCGTGGCCAGCTCACCCCCGGCCACGCACCGTGAGCTGATCATGCTGCAGGATCGGCTGCTCCAGGATCCGCCCCGCCCGCTGGGCGAGCAGTTCCGTGACGCGGTGGAGCAGGGCAACCCGCTGGTGGTTGCCCGGCTGATGCGCGCCACGGTCCAGCAGCTGCAGGCGGCCCGTGCTGACCCGCAGGTGTTCCCGAACACGTTCGCCAGCCGCCAACCGGTGGAGCAGTTGCGCCAGTATCTGGCGATGGCGCAGAGCTACGAGGAGCGCACCGCCCCGCTGCTGGATCAGCTCATCACCGCATGCGCATGGCCCAACGCCGATCACGAGCGCATCTGGGCGGACACGATGGCTGCGCTGGCCCAACCGGCACCGTTGAGCGACACGGTGACCGGACAGATGCGGGTCGGCGCCACCCAAGCGTTGATCGTGGAAGGCCGTGACGACCGTCTTCAGGCGTTGGCGTTGCTACCGGCCACACTGGCGCTCTACGCGGGCTCGATCTCTGCGGTCCAGGGACGAAACTTCGGTGCCCTGCGGGCGCTGACCACCGACGCCACCGTGCCGTGGTCGATCACGCACCCCAATTTGCGGGTGACGGTGATCGAGAGGGTGGGCCCGTGGGAGGCGCTGTCGCGCGAGGACAGCTTGGCGTTGACGCTGCGGGCGGCCCAAGTCGCCAGCGACGACGCGGAATTGGAGCACCTGCTGGGCGAGATCGCCCAGCATCGACGGCGTAAGCCGCCGTTTGTCGCCTCGTCGTATCTGTTCGACGCGCTGCAACCGCACTTCGCCGGCCTCTACGGCCTGCCGCGCTACGGCGAGCTGTTCGACGAGACCGAGATCATGTTTTCCCTCGTCGTGGCCGACCAGATGGCGCAGGACCGCGTATTCACCGAGCCGTGGCTGGGTTTGTTCGTCACCGACGCCAGCCACACCGCCCGCCTGGAGGACAGCCGCTACGGCGCGGTGCTGGCTGAGGTGAACGCCGCCGGTGACGACTGGCCGCCGCTGCAGGCGGGCTTGTTCGGCGGGTCAATACACCGCCTGTCGGCCGCCCTGCAGCGCGTCACCGAATACACCGAACAGATGCGCCACCGCGTCTTCTGACCGGTCAGGGCATCGGTACCGGCGTGGTGGTGACGGGCGCCGCCGGCGTTGCCGCACCGGCGGCCGGGGCTACCTCGGGCGCGGGCAGGGGGGTGCCGGCGCTACCCGCGGGCGTCGCGGTCGGCGCGGGAGCGGCGGCGGTGGCGGGGGCGGGGGTCTCGGCCGGCAGCGGGGTTCCTGTGCTGATGTCGGGGGTTGTCGTGACCGATGGGCTACCCGCTGGGGCTGGGGTGCCGCCGGGCGCGACGGCGTCGCCGGTCGGCAGGGGAGTTCCCGCGCTGCCGGTGGGCAGGGGCGTACCGACACTGCCGGGGGTCAGTGGTGTGCCCACGCTGGCGGGTGCGGGCGTCATAGGCGTTTCGGCTGCCGGCGGGACCGCTGCCGGGGCGGCTTCGGTATCTTGCGCTGGCGAGCTGGCACTGGGGGTTCCCCGGTAGGGGGCCGAGCCGCCGGCCGCGGGGGCTGGCGGTGCGGGCGGCGGGGTCAGCCAGACCGCGAGGTCGCGGGCACCGTCGTTGTAGACGACGCTGTCGGGCTGGGCGCCGGTCACGTCGAAGTAGATTTTTCCTGAGGTCTGCTGCCCTTGGGCGAGCGCGGCCGGGTTGACTCCCTGGGGGGTGGCGACCAGGAACAACGTTCGGTAGGTGTCGCCGTTGCGGGCCCGCGCGTTGAGGTCGGACACGATGGGCTGAACGGTGCCCGCGACCGCCGTGTTGGTGGCGGTGGCTTCCCACAGCGCTCCGCGAACATGCCAGGGGATGACGTCGCTGCTGGGCTTGAGCCCGCTGATTGTCCAGGCCTGCACCACCGACCCGTTGATCAGTTCGGCTGGCTGCCCCAACGTCACCAGGTTCGGAGTGGGGTTGTCGGCCAGCGCGATTGGTGCGCTCAAGACACCGATCCCGGCGGCCGCTGCGGTTGTCGCCAACACGGTCGTGATCTTCACCTGGTGCACTCCTTGCGTCGTTGGCCGCTGGCTCCCCGCAGCAACCGGTCAGGTTCTGACGCTATCGCGCGTTGGTGGCACTGTGCGTCAGCAGATCAGAGTTCGAGGCCGTCGATGTCGCGCCCCCGGTCACGGTCGCGTTCGGCGACGGTCTCGGCGACGGTGGCCATCCGCTGGTAGGCCGCGGCCGCGGCCCGGCCGGCGGCGCTGTGTTCGCGCCATACCGCGCTGCGGGCGCTGCGGCGCTGCTCTTGGGCGATCAGCAGGTCACTGACGGGTTGGGGGAGTAGGTCACGTTCGGTGCGTTCAGCTTCGGCGTGCATGGTGCGGGGCCGGTCGTCGTTGGCCAGGATGGTGCGGAAGTGGTGGGCGGCAGCCCATTTGTTGCCGCGCCGCAGGACGTGAATGTCAGCCCCGGCGACCAGGCGTGAGTGTTCGTGGTCGGCTTCGCCGCTGATCCGTTGGTAGACGTAGGCATGGTTTTCGTCTTTGGCGCGGGTCATGCCGACATAGGCCATGGCTCGGCTGGAGGTGTCGGCCAGGATGGAGTGGCACACACCGGGAGTGGTTTTGTTGCCCACGGTGACTCCCTGGGCGGAGTGCACGGTCACCGCGTAGCCGAGGGTGACGTTCTGGCGCAGGTAGTCGCCGTCGAAGACGACGCGCGCTTTGTCGGTGAGCCGTTCGGCGGCCACCCGATTGGTCTTCTCGTCGATGCCGGCCACGCGCCACCGGTTGCCGTTACGTACTTGGTCGACGGCCTGGCCGACGGGGTGCTCGGCCCCGGGGTGCACGGGGATGCTGATGTCGTTTTCGCGGCTGATGATGATGTCGCCGACGGCGATGCGCTGGTCGCGGGCGGCCCGCACGGACGGCCCGTCGCCGACGAGGGCGTTGTGAACGCGCTGGTTGAGCGCGTCGGCCATCTCCCAGGAGTCGCAGACCATCAGTGAGTCTTTCCCGGCGGCCCGGTCAGCCAGGTAGGCATCGCCGGCGTCTTTGGCCATCGCGATCGGGTCGCCGGTGTGCAGGCGGCCGTGACTGCGATACCAGCCGACCGCCTTGCGCAGGCGATTGCCGTGCCCGGACCGCAACGCCAGGGAGGCGTCGCGCTCCTCGGCGCTGCGCATCCGCCACACTTCGCCCAGGCGCTGCGACCAGGGCAGGTCCCCGCAGAGATGCTCGAACATGCCGCCGCGGGCTTTCACCGGCGCCAGCTGGTAGGGGTCCCCGACGAGCACCATCTTCGCGCGCCCGGCCACCGCGGCCGACAGCAGTTTTTTCAGCTCGGGGGTGCCGACCATGGAGGCTTCGTCGACGACGACCACGGTGCGCCGGTCGATGGCCAGATTGTTGTCCTCGATGAGTTTGAGCGCCTTGGCCACGGTCAGGCCGCGGTCGCCGGCTTCCTCCTGCATCGCCTCGTCGACGGCTTTGCCGGTGGGCGCGAGCACGAGCACTTCTTTGTTCGCCCGGTGCGCGGCGGCGCGCAACGCTTTCAGTGAGTGAGTTTTGCCAGCACCGGCCGGAGCCTGCAAGGGCTGCACCAGAAATGGGGAGACGGCGATGTTGCGGATGGCGCGCTCTTGGTCGGCGGAGAGGTCCCCGAGATCGGCAGCGCGCACATCGAGACGACTGCGGTTGTCGGAGGTATCCACCATGTCGAGGATGCGGGACTCCTCGAGCATGATCGCGTCGACGGTGTACTTCTCGTGCCCCTCGCGGTGGTGCGCTTCGCGCGGCGCGCTGATGCGCACACCGACGTCGTCGACGAACGCTTCGATGAGCGCGCGCGGTTCCCCGACCGCGCCGACGGGCAGCTGCGCGCCGACGATCTCCACCATGTCCGCGCGCGTGAACGCGGCCTTGTCGATGCGCGCTGCCATGTGCGCGATGCGCGCTCGGTCCAGGGGAGTGCGCGCCTGTGCGCGCCGCGCCTCGCGCGCGGCGAAATGCGCGTCGCGGTCCAGATCCAGACCGCGCGCGTCGGCGCGCCACATTGCTTTGAGTTCGTCCCAGGCGAGCTGCTCGGGTTTAGTGGGCCGGGTGGCTTTCTGCGCGGTCGCCAACTGCGCGGCGGTCGGCTCACCGTCGACGACGACCAGGT